>JBEQUF010000064.1:0-5771 GCA_040349295.1 Actinomycetota bacterium
ACCGACCGGCGGCTGCCGCTGCTGGCGCCGATGAGCGAGATCGCCGGCCGGCTCGCGTCCCAGGCCGGCGCGTACTTCCTGGAGAAGCCGCTCGGCGGCCGGGGGCTGCTGCTCGGCGGCGTTCCCGGCGTGCAGCCCGGCAAGGTGCTGGTGCTCGGCGGCGGTGTCGTCGGCTACAACGCCGCGGTCATCGCCGTCGGCATGGGCGCGCAGGTGACGATCCTCGACCGCTCGGTCGACCGGATGCGCTACCTCGACGAGATCCTGCACGGGCGCGTCAGCACCGTCATGTCGTCGACGCTCCAGATCGAGTCGATGATCGGCGACGCGGATCTCGTGATCGGGGCCGTCCTCGTCCCCGGTGCGCGGGCGCCGAAGCTCGTCACCCGCGACATGCTGCCCGGGATGAAGAAGGGCGCGGTCATCGTCGACGTCGCGATCGACCAGGGCGGGTGCGTCGAGACGGCGCACGCGACGACGCACAGCGACCCGGTCTACGAGGTCGACGGCGTCCTCCACTACTGCGTCGCGAACATGCCGGGCGGCGTCCCGATCACCTCGACGAAGGCGCTGACGAACGCGACGCTGCCGTACGTCGAGGCGATCGCCGAGAACGGCTTCGAGGAGGCGATCCGCCGCGACCCGGCGCTCGCCAAGGGCGTCAACGTGCTCGACGGCAAGATCACCTACCAGCCCGTCGCCGAGGCCCACGGCCTCGACTACACGCCGCTCGGCGACCTCGTCCGGGTCTAGCTCTCGCTCGGCTTCTTGCTGTTCGGCGGCGGCGACAGCCGCACGACGACCCAGGTGATCCCCGCTGCGGCGCCGGTGACGGCCGCGATGAAGACGATGAATGCGAGGATCCCGAGGACGTTCGCCATGCGTGCTTAGGATAGCCCCGTGGCCAGAGCGTGCGTCATCGTCCTCGATGCGGTCGGAGCCGGCGAGCTGCCCGACGCCTCCCAGTACGGCGACGAGGGCTCGAATACCCTCGCCAACGTCGCGAAGGCGGTCGGCGGTCTCGACCTGCCGACGATGGAGGCGCTCGGCCTCGGCAACGTCGAGCCGCTCGAGGGCTGCCCGCCGCAGCCCGGCGCGCCTGCCGTGTGCGGCCGCCTCCTGGAGAAGTCCAAGGGGAAGGACACGACGACCGGCCACTGGGAGCTGATGGGCATCGTCACCGCCCAGCCGTTCCCCACGTACCCCCACGGCTTCCCGCACGACGTCATCGACCCGTTCATGCACCGGACCGGCCGCGGCGTGCTCGGGAACAAGCCCGCGTCCGGCACCGAGGTGATCGAGGAGCTCGGCGAGGAGCACCAGAAGACGGGCAAGTGGATCGTCTACACGTCGGCCGACTCCGTGTTCCAGATCGCGGCGCACGAGGAGACGGTGCCGCTCGAGGAGCTGTACGACGCGTGCAGGGCTGCGCGCGAGATCCTCACCGGCAAGCACGCCGTCGGCCGTGTGATTGCGCGGCCGTTCGTCGGCACGCCGGGCAACTACGAGCGCACGCCGAACCGGCACGACTTCTCGCTCGAACCGCGGCGGCCGAACTACCTGTCGCTCGTGCGCGACGCGGGGATGAAGGTGCACGGCGTCGGCAAGATCGGCGACATCTTCGCCGGCCTCGACATCGACGAGTCGCATCCGACGAAGTCGAACGCGGACGGGATCCAGCAGACCGAGAACCTGCTGCGCTCGATCGACGACGGCTTCATCTTCACGAACCTCGTCGAGACCGACATGCTCTGGGGGCACCGGAACGACCCGGTGAACTTCCACCGCTGCCTGCAGGACTTCGACCGGCGGCTCCCGGATCTCCTCGAGGCGCTGCGGCCGGGCGACCTGCTGATCATCACCTCCGACCACGGGTGCGATCCGACGACGCCGTCCACCGACCACTCGCGCGAGCACGCGATGCTCATGGCGTACGTGGAGGGCCGGAATGCGGCGGGCCAGATCCACGAGGGCGAGTTCGGCGACGTCGGCGCGACGGTCAACGCATGGCTCGGGGGCAAGACACCGGGCAAGGGGATTCCCGGCCAACCGATCCTCCAGCCGTGAGACTCGACAACCCGTTGCTCGTGCGCTGGGAGTACGCGAGCGAGGAGCGGCTGATCCGCCGCAACGCAATCCTGCGCGAGCGGTCGCAGGGCAAGAACCCCGAGGACGCGGCCTTCGACGCGGTCGCCGAGCTGAAGCCCGGACGCATCGCCGACATCGGCTGCGGTCTCGGCGAGCTCGCCGAACGGTTCCAGCAGGAGCTCGGTGCGCACGTCTCCGCGATCGACGTCTCGCCGCGCATGGTCGAGCTGACGAAGGCGCGCGGCGTCGAGACGCAGATCGGCGACGCCGAGGCGCTGCCGCTCGCGAGCAACGACTTCGACTGCGTCTTCGCCGGCTGGGTTCTCTACCACGTGCCGAACCTCCAGCAGGCGATCGCGGAATGTGCGCGCATCCTCCGGCCCGACGGCACGCTGGTCGCGGCATCCGTCTGCAGCAACAACGTCCAGGAGCTGTGGGACCTCATCGGCGTCTCGGAGCCGCGCGAGCCGCTCAGCTTCACGCGCGAGAACGGCGAGGAGGCGTTGAAGCCGTTCTTCCGCGAGGTGGAGCGCCGCCACCTCGCCGTCGAGATGGTGTTCCCGGACACGGAGTCGATCCGGACGCTCGTCGCGTCGACGATCGACCGCGCGCATCTCGCCCCGCAGGTGCCGGAGATCAGCGAGCCGTTCACCGCCGTTGCACGGCACGTCATCTTCGTCGCCAAGGGCAAGCGGTGACCGTCCGCCCGGCCGAGCTCATCCAGCGGAAGCGGAACGGCGAGGAGCTCGGTCTCGACGAGCTCGCCGACCTCGTGCTCGCGTACGCGCGCGACGAGGTGCCCGACTACCAGATGGCGGCGTTCCTCATGGCCGGCTTCTTCCGGGGGCTCTCGAGCGCGGAGACCTTCGCGCTGACCGACGCCATGGTGCGGAGCGGCGAGACGATCGCGCTCGGGCCGGCGCTCGGACGCAAGGTCGTCGACAAGCACTCCACGGGCGGCGTCGGCGACAAGACGACGCTCGCGGTCGGCCCGATCGTCGCGGCCTGCGGCGTCCCGTTCGGGAAGATGAGCGGCCGCGGGCTCGGCCATACCGGCGGCACGCTCGACAAGCTCGAGGCGATCCCGGGCTTCACGGTCGAGCTGTCGCTCGACGCCTTCGTCGACCAGGTGAAGGAGGTCGGCCTCGCGATCGTCGGCCAGACCGCCGATCTCGTGCCGGCCGACAAGAAGCTCTACGGCCTGCGCGACGTGACCGCGACGGTCGACAACGTCTCGCTGATCGCGGCGTCGATCATGTCGAAGAAGATCGCCGCCGGCGCGGATGCGATCGTCCTCGACGTCAAGGTCGGCGACGGCGCGTTCATGAAGTCGCTGGCGGATGCCCGCGTGCTCGCCGAGTCGATGATCTCGCTCGGCCGCCGTGCGGGCCGCGAGGTGATCGCCGAGCTGACCGACATGGACCAGCCGCTCGGGCAGGCGGTCGGGAACGCGCTCGAGGTGCTCGAGGCGCGGGCGACCGTCGTCGGCGAGGGGCCGGCCGACTTCACCGAGCTCGTGCTCGCCTCGTGTGCGCACCTGCTCGCGCTCTCCGACCTCGGGATCGACGAGGCCGAGGGCCGCCGGCGCGCCGAGGCGGCGGTCGCCGACGGCTCGGCGCTCGAGGCCTACGAGCGCTGGGTGCGGGCGCAGGGCGGCGACCCCGATCCGGCGGTGCTGCCGAAGGCGCCGCTGATCAAAGAGGTCTTCGCGCCGCACGACGGCTTCGTCGCGCGCGTCGCGGCGCTCCCGATCGGGGTTGCGTCCGTCCATCTCGGCGGCGGACGCCGCACGAAGGAGGACGTGATCGATCCCGCCGTCGGCATCGTCGTGCACAAGAAGCGCGGCGACGCGGTGCAGGAGGGCGAGCCGCTCGCCGAGATCCACGCCCGCGACGAGGCGAGCGCAGACGAGGCCGCGCGCGACGTCCTCGCCGCGTACGACTTCGCCGGCGAAGCGCCGCCCGCGCGCGCGATCGTGCTCGAGACCGTGCTTTGAGCCATGTCCGGCAACGTGGTTGCTAGACATGTCTGATGCCTGAGCTGCCCGAGGTCGAAACGGTCCGGCGCGCGCTCGAGCCGGTGCTCACCGGCCGCAAGCTGAAGCGCGTCCGCATCGACGACGCCCGGCTGACGCGGCCGTACGACCCGGTGCACGTCGCCGCCGAGCTGCAGGGCGAGAAGGTCTCCCGGGTCGACCGGCGCGGCAAGTACCTGGTCGTCCGCTTCGCGAGCGGCCGTGCGCTGCTCGTGCACCTGCGGATGACGGGCAGCTTCCACGTCGACGAGGAGGCGTCGCACGAGCGGGCCGTCGTCGAGCTCGACGACACGCGCCGGGTGAGCTACCGCGACGTGCGCCGCTTCGGCACATGGCTGCTGCTCGAGCCGGACGAGGTGCAGCCGTACCTCGACGAGAAGGTCGGGGAGGAGCCGCTCGACGCGCTCTTCACCGTGGCGCATCTCGCCGACCGGCTGGAGCGGCGCCGCGCGCCGATCAAGGCCGCGCTCCTCGACCAGCGGACGCTCGCGGGCCTCGGCAACATCTACACCGACGAGGCGCTCTGGTGGGCGCGCATCCACCCGCTGCGGCCGGCGGAGTCGCTCGACCGCACGGAGGTGCGCCACCTGCACCGGGCGATCCGGCGTGCGCTCGAGCGCGGCATCGCACGCCAGGGCGCCGACCTCGGGGACGGCGTCTACCGCGGCGGCCGGATGCAGAAGGAGTTCAAGGTCTACGGCCGCGCGGGTGAGCCGTGCGACCGCTGCGGCACGATCATCGCCAAGACGCGCGTCGGCGGCCGCGGCACGTGGTTCTGCCCGCATTGCCAGCCCGCGTAGCTCGCGCGCAGGCGCGCTCGCTGTTGTCGGAACTCCGCGCGCCGGAGAGCGCGGTCTCCGGCGCGCTCCGTGCTGTCGGGCTCGTCGTGCGGGCGGTCGTGCCTGCGGCAGGACCGCCCTCGACGGCGGCGCGGAACTCCGTTCGCTCCTAGAGCGCGAGGAACTCGCGCTCTAGGCCGCTCGGCCGAGCAGCTCGTCGAGGCGGCCGTCGCGGTCGAGCTGCCAGAGCTCGGTGTAGCCGCCGATCGGCTTCCCGTCGATCAGGATCTGCGGGACGGTCCACTTCCCGGAGAGGTCGAAGACCGTCTGGCGGAAGTGCTCGTCCTCGTCGAGGTTGATCTCCTCGTAGGCGATCTGCCGCGAGTCGAGGAGCGCCTTGGCGCGGACGCAGTACCCGCACCAGCGCGTCGTGTAGATCTGAACCCGACCCATATCGCTTCTAACGAGGATAGGGGCTAGTTCGTTCCCGGCAGCACCGGACAGCTCGGCGCCCAGTACTCCTCGGACATCGACGGGTTCCAGGCGCGGGCGAGCTTCTCGAGCAGCGGCCCGGTCGCCGGGTCGCCGCCGAGCTGCGTCACGGTCGTCGGCGTCTCCTGCTCGGCCTTGCACTGCGCATCCGACTCGGAGGTGATCCCGCGCAGGTGCATCGACTCGTGCGCGAGCGTCACGACCGCCTGCCCCTCGGCCGCGGCGCGCGTGATGCAGGCGTCGTGCGGGCCGTTCCACTGGAAGTGCGTCCAGTCGACCGCCTTCAGGCATTCGAGGTCGGCGCCGTGCGAGGCGATGAAGCGGTGGAGATGGCCGCACGTGCCGCGCGTGAGCCAGGCGGAGTCGCCCGGCCGGCC
>JBEQUF010000065.1:0-3073 GCA_040349295.1 Actinomycetota bacterium
CGTCGTGCCTGTCGACGATGCCGCCGGCCGCGTAGGCGGGAACGTCGACGTGGATCGACTCGGGCAGCTCGTCGACCGGCACGAGCGGGAAGCCGGCGAGGAACGAGCCGCGGTGCCCGCCCGCCTCCGCGCCCTGCGCGATCACCGCGTCGACACCCGCGTCGCGCAGCGCCGGCGCCTCGTCGGCCGAGGTCGCGGGGCCCCACACCTCGATGCCCGGCGCCTGCAACGGCGCCGGATCGAGCACGCCGAACGCGAACGACAGGACCGCAGGCCGCGCCTCGAGCACGGCGTCGAGCACGCCCTCGTGCAGGTACGGCGGCGCGAAGACGTTGACGCCGAAGCGGCGGTCGCCCATGCGTGCCAGCTCGTCGCGGAGCTGTTCCGGCGACCAGTAGCCGGCTGCGATCGTGCCGAGCGCGCCCGCGTCGCAGGCCAAAGCCGCGAAGCCCGGCGGCTGGTTGTTCGCCATCGGCGCCTGGACGATCAAGCAGCGTCGCCGGCGGCCAGGCGGTCGGCCTGTGCGCGCTGCAGCGCCGAGAGGAGCAGATCCGCGGGCTGGGCGCCCTCGACGGCGTAACGGCCGTCGATGACGAAGAACGGGACGCCGTGGATGCCGAGCTCCGCGGCGCGTCGTTCGTCGTCGCGGACCGCGTCGGCGTACGCGTCGCCCTCGAGGACGGAAGCCGCCTCGCCGGCGTCGAGGCCCGCCTCCGCCGAGAGGCGACGGAGGACAGACGGATCGCCGATCGCCTCGGCCTCCGTGAAGTACGCGCGCATCAGCCGTTCCTTTGCCTGCTCCTGGACGCCCTGCGTCCGCGCGAGCTGCAGGAGGCGGTGCGCGTCGAACGAGTTGCCCCACGTCGTCTCGGCGAGGCGATAGTCGAGGCCCTCCGTCGCCGCGATGTCGCTGACGCGCTTCTGCGCGGCGACCGCCTGCTCGACGGTCATGCCGTACGTCGACGCGAGGTGCTGCTGCGTCGACTCGGTCGCGACTGCGGGCGCCGACGGGTCGAGCTCGAAGCTGTGGTAGACGACCTCCACCGGCTCCGAGAAGCGGGCGATCGCCTGCTCCAGTCGCCGCTTGCCGATGTAGCACCACGGACAGACGATGTCCGACCAGACGTCGACCCTCATGCGGCGACGAGCTTGTAGCCCATTCCGCGCACCGTGACGAGGCGCTCCGGCTGCGTCGGATCCTTCTCGATCTTCCGGCGGAGGTTCGAGATGTGCACCTCGCAGGCGTGCTCGTCGCCGACGTGCTCGCTCGCCCACAGGTGCTGCATCAGCTCCCGGCGCGAGATGATCCGCTCGGGCTGCTCCGCGAGCAGCGACAGCACCTTGAACTCCGACAGCGTCAGGTGGACGCGGTCGCCGTCGACCGACACCTCGTGGCGGCCGAGGTCGATCTGCAGGCCGCCGAGCCTGCGCACCGTGACCGAGCCGGTCGCGCGGTCGAGCTCGCGCCGGCGGAGGATCGCGCGCACGCGCGACAGGAGCTCTGCCGTCGAGAACGGCTTCGTCACGTAGTCGTCGGCGCCGAGCTCGAGTCCCAGCACGCGGTCGATCTCCGCGTCGCGCGCCGTGAGCATGACGATCGGCACGTCGCTCTCGGCGCGCAGCGCCCGGCACACCTCGGTGCCCGACATGCCGGGCAGCATCACGTCGAGGATGACGATGTCGTACGGCTTCTCGCGCGCGGACGCCAGCGCCTCGGTGCCGTCGCGCTCCTCGTCGACGTCGAACCCTTCGCGCCGCAGCATGAACGCGACGACGTCGAGCACGCCGGGGTCGTCGTCGACGAGCAGGATCGTGCTCACGCGCTCACCTCCTGCCGCACGCGCACGCGGTCGAGCTCGATGCGCACGAGCGTTCCCTTGCCCGGCGCCGAGTCGAGCTCGACGCGGCCGTCGAGCGAGCGGACCGCCTCGTAGACGATCGCCATCCCGAGCCCGAAGCCCTCGGCGTCGCGGTCGCGCCCGCGATAGAAGCGGTCGAAGACGTGTCGCTGCGTCTCGGAGCTCATCCCCGACCCCGTGTCCTCGACCTCCACACGAACCGTCTGCCCCGATGTGTACGCACGCAACACGATCTTGCCGGAACGCGTGTGCTTCACCGCGTTGTCGGCGAGGTTGCGGATCGCCTGCTCGAGCAGGTCCGGGTTCGCGATCGCGTCGAGCTCCTCGCCGGCCTCGACCTCGACGACGACGCCGTCGGCGGGATGGACGTCGTCTGCGATGTCGCGCAGCAGCTCGGCGAGCGGCACGAGCTCCGCCCTCGGCGGCTCGACGCCGGCGCGCGAGCGGGCGAGCGTCAGCAGCGCTCGCGCGAGCCGCGCCAGCCGCTCCGCCTCGCGTGCGATGTGGTCGAGGAAGCGGTCGCGCTCGCGCGCGTCGTCTTTCGCGCCGGCCTGCAGCACCTCGACGGCGCCGATGATCGTCGTCAGCGGCGTGCGCAGCTCGTGCGCGGCGTTCTGCACGAACTCGCGCTGGGCGAGCTCGCGCCGCTCCTGCTCCGTCAGGTCGTCGATGACGATCATCACGTCGTCGGTCTCGGGCTGCGCGGGGATGCCGACGAGCGCGACGGCGCGCTCGTCGTCGGGGCGGACGTGCGCCTGCGCGAGCTGGCCGTCGGAGTCGAAGAGCGCGAGCGCGAAGTCGCGCAGCGAGAAGCCGTCCCACGGATCGGGCAGCTGGTCGCCCTCGGCGAGGCGACCGCCGAGCAGCCGCTTCGCCTCGGCGTTCGCGAAGCGCACGACGAGATGCTCGTCGACGGTGACGACGCCTTCGTGCAGCCGCTCGAGCAGCATGCGCAGCCGGTCGCGCTCGCCCTCGATCCGGCGGAACGAGCGTCGGAGCTGCCGGCGCATCCGCTCGAAGCTGCTCGCGAGCTGTCCGAACTCGTCCGAGAGGCGGTGGCGCAGCGGCGTCTCGAAGTTCCCGGCTGCGATCGCCTCGGCCGCGCGCGACAGCCGCCGCAGCCGGAGCGCGATCAGCTGCGCGAGCAGCACGCCGAACGCGAGCGAGACGACGCCGGCGATGACGCCGGCGCGGAGCGCCTGGTCCTCGAGGAT
>JBEQUF010000276.1:0-4454 GCA_040349295.1 Actinomycetota bacterium
GGACTACGACCGCGTGTACGAGCTCTTCCCGCTCCTGCACGAACGGCGGTCACAGCTGGCGGGGACGCTGTCGGGCGGCGAGCAGCAGATGGTGGCGATGGGCCGCGCGCTGATGGCGAAGCCGAAGCTGCTGCTGATGGACGAGCCGTCGATGGGCCTCGCGCCGATCCTCGTCGAGCGGTCGTTCGAGATCATCAAGCAGGTGCACGAGTCCGGCGTCGCGATGCTCGTCGTCGAGCAGAACGCGAACGTGTCGCTGTCGATCGCCGACCGCGGCTACGTGCTCTCGACGGGCCGCCTGGTGCTGAGCGGCGCCGCCGCCGACCTGCGCGAGGACGAGGATCTCCGCAAGGCATATCTCGGGCGCTAGCCGACGACCGGGGCCAGGCCCGGGCCAGGCCCCGTCGTAGAAGTGCCACGAGGTGCCGCGCCCTGCGCGATCGCCGCGGCCGTCCCACGCGTCGCGACCCGCGAGATGCCGGCGGTCCAGCGGGGCCAGGCGGGGGCCAGGCCCCGTCGTTGAAGTGTCACGAGATACCGTGTCGCCATGATCGATGTCGTCGCCACCGTCGTCGCGACGCGCAAGTCGTCGCCCCGGCCGGTCGGCTCGAAGCTGATCGTCAGGGCCGATGGCAAGCTCGAGGGCTCGGTCTCGGGCGGCTGCGTCGAGAGCGACGTGTTCGTCGCCGCGCAGGAGGTGATGGAGACCGGCGTCCCGCAGCTCCTCACCTACGGCATCACCGACGACATGGCCTTCGGCGTCGGGCTGCCGTGCGGCGGCGAGATCGACGTCTTCGTCGAGCCGCTGGGCGAGCTGCCCGAGCGGGGGGTCGTCTTCACGGTGATCGACGGCGAGCCGATCGGCGCCAAGCTCGACCTGCCCGAGCTCGAGCGCGACGCGCTGCGCCGCGGGCGGTCGCACGTGCTCGAGCACGAGGGGCGCACGATCTTCGCCGACGTCTTCGGGCCGCCGCCGACGCTCTTCGTCTACGGCGCCGTCGACACCGCCGAGGCGCTCTGCGGGATGGCGAAGCAGCTCGGCTGGCGCACGGTCGTCGCCGACGCGCGCGCCCGGTTCATCACGAAGGAACGGATCCCGAGCGCCGACGAGCTGCTCGAGCTGTGGCCCGACGAGGCGCTCGCCCACGTCCGGCCGGACACCGCGACCGCGATCGTCGTCCTGACGCACGACGACAAGTTCGACCTGCCGCTGCTGCAGGCGGCCGTGAAGACCGACGCCTTCTACATCGGCGCGCTCGGCAGCCGCCGGAACCAGGAGCGCCGCCGCGCGCTGCTGCAGGAGGCGGGCCTCACCGACGAGGAGCTCGAGCGGATCTCCGGCCCGTCCGGTCTCGACATCGGCGCCGACACGCCCGCCGAGACCGCGCTCTCGATGCTCGCCGAGGCCCTCGCCGTGCGGGCGGGTCGCAAGGGCGGGCTCCTGCGCGATTCGCCGCACCGGATTCACGCCGACCCGGTCGCTGGCAAAAAATAAAATCCCACTTGCAAAGCAAAACTCGACCCGTGTAGGGTCGCTCTCGTGCTCCTGCGCGAGGTCGAGTACGCGAAGCCTGCGTCCGTTGCCGACGCACTGAGCCTGCTCGTCGCGAACGACGGCGCCCGCGCCCTCGCCGGCGGCCAGACCCTGATCAACGTCATGAAGGCGCGCGCCGCGTCGCCGGACGTGCTCGTCGACCTGAACGGGCTCGAGGAGCTGAAGGGCGTCGAGCTCGCCGCCGACGGGACGCTCTCGATCGGGCCGATGACGACCTACAGCGAGCTCGTCCGCAGCGCCGAGGCGAAGGCGCGGCCGATCCTCGGCGAGGTCGTCGCCACGATCGCCGACGTGCAGGTGCGAAACCGCGGCACGATCGGCGGCAACGTCTGCGCGAGCGACCCGACGAACCACCTGCCGCCGCTCATGTCGGCGATCGGTGCGCGGTTCACCGTCGCGGGCAGCGAGGGCGAGCGCGAGGTCGAGGCGAAGGACTTCTTCCTGGGCGTCTACATGACCGCCGTCGGGCCGGGCGAGCTGCTGACGAAGATCACGATCCCGGCCGGCAAGCAGGACGGCTTCGCCGCGATCACCCTCGGCGCCGACGGGACGTGCATCGCGAACGCCGCCGCGAGCATCGACGGCTCGCTCCGGATCGCGCTCGGCTGCGTCGACGCGGTGCCGGTCGTCGTCGAGCCCGAGAGCGCCGACGAGGCCGCCGTCCGCGCGGCGGTCAAGGGAGCGGCGCTCGACCCGCCGTCCGACGTCCACGCGAGCGCGGAGTATCGCGCGCACCTCGCCGAGGTGCTCGCCGTGCGCGCTGTGCGGCAGGCACAGGAGCACGCATGAGCGACCACTCGGTGAAGGTGACGGTCAACGGCGTCGAATACGAGCGCGAGGTCGAGGCGCGGAAGCTGCTCATCCACTTCATCCGCGACGACCTCGACCTGACCGGCAGCCACATCGGCTGCGACACGGGCAACTGCGGCGCCTGCTCGGTGATCGTGAACGGGACGCTCGTGAAGAGCTGCATGATGCTCGCCGTCCAGGCCGACGGCGCGACGGTCGAGACGGTCGAAGGGCTCGCGGACGGCGACGAGCTGACGCCGCTGCAGAAGAGCTTCTCCGAGCACCACGCGCTCCAGTGCGGCTACTGCACGCCCGGGATGCTGATGAGCGCGACGGCGCTCCTGCGCGACAACCCGAGCCCGAGCGACGACGAGATCAAGAAGGCGCTCCAGGGCAACATCTGCCGCTGCACCGGCTACTGGAACATCTTCGAGGCCGTGAAGGCGGCGGCCCGATGACGATCGCACCGGAGAAGCACGAGGTCGTCGTCCCGCAGAAGCAGTGGCAGGGCCAGAGCGTTGCGCGCAAGGAGGACAAGCGACTCACGCAGGGCCAGGGCGTCTTCGTCGACGACGTCAAGCGGCACGGGATGGGCTACATCCACTTCGTCCGCTCCCCGTACGCGCACGCGCACATCACCTCGATCGACGTGAGCGAGGCCGAGAAGCTCAAGGGCGTCTACGGGACGCTCACCGGCGAAGAGGTGGCGGCGCTCACCGATCCGTTCTTCCAGCTCTCGACGCCGCCGGGCGCGCACGTCAAGGACTACGCGCTCGCGGTCGGCAAGGTGCGCTACGTCGGAGAGCCCGTCGTCGCGGTCGTCGCCGAGACGCGCGAGCTCGCACGTGACGCGTCGGAGCTCGTCGCCGTCGACTACGAGCCGCTCGACGCGATCGTCGATGCGCGCGTGGCGCTGAGCGACGACAAGCCGGTGATCCACGACGACTCCGGCTCGAACCTGATGTGGGAAGGCGTCTACGAGTGGGGGAGCTGGGACGACGCCGTGGCGGAGGCCGACACGATCGTGAAGATCTCGGAGCTCCACTTCCACCGCTTCAACTCGACGCCGCTCGAGTGCGACGGCGCCGTCGTCGAGTTCAACAAGGGCGTCGGACAGTGGACGCTCTACACGAACAACCAGTTCCCGGGCTTCGCGCAGATCATGATGGGGCCGGCGATGCGCGTCGGCCTCGACAAGCTGCGCTTCGTCACGCAGGACATCGGCGGCGGCTTCGGCAACAAGATCACCTCGCATCCGCAGCTCGTCGCCTGCTGCCTGCTCGCGCGGAAGCTCAACCGCCCGGTCAACTGGACGGAGTGGCGCACCGACTTCCACCTGAGCATGTCGCACGGCAACGAGCGCTGGTTCCACGACACCGAGGTCGCCGTGAAGCGCGACGGCACGCTGCTCGGCTTCCGCACGAAGGCGCTCGACGATGCGGGCGCGTATCTCCGCTACGAGCCGCTCGGCGGCGTCATCTGGGCCCAGGTCACGCCCGGGATGTACAAGTGGCGCAACATCCGCCTCGACTTCACCCAGGTCGCGACGAACAAGGCGCCCGTCTCGCCGAACCGGGGCTACTCGCGCATGCAGCACCTCTGGTTCACGGAGCGCGTGATCGACATCGTCGCGAAGGAGCTGCAGCTCGACCCTGTGGAGATGCGCAAGCGCAACTACATCGCCGTCGAGGACATGCCGTACGAGACGCCCAACGGCTGCGTCTACGACTCGGGCGACTACGCGAAGATGCTCGACATCGGCCTCGACCTGATCGGCGCGGACAGCCTCGCCGAGCGGAAGGCGGAGGCGCGGTCGCGCGGGAAGCTGCTCGGCCTCGGCATCGGCTCGACGCTCGACTCCGGCACGAACAACTTCGGCCAGTCGCGGATGATCAATCCCGAGCTCCAGTTCTCCGGCAACAACGAGGTCGCGACGGTCAAGCTCGACATCTTCGGCGAGATCGTCGTCACCCTCGGCACGACGCCGCAGGGCCAGGGGCACGAGACGACGGCCGCACAGGTCGTCGCCGACATCCTCAACTGCAGCGTCGACGACGTCCACGTGCGCGCCGGCCACGACAGCTACTGGAACTCGCACGCCGGCTTCTCG
>JBEQUF010000307.1:0-2364 GCA_040349295.1 Actinomycetota bacterium
CCCGTCCGCACGGTCGTCACCGACTACGACGAGATCCTCGACGCCGCCGCGTCGGGCGACTCGTTCGTGCCGATCGTCGTCGACGGCAGCGAGCACTGGCTGGCGCCGGCCGTCACGGCGTTCGACGGCGGCAGCGTCGTCGCCGTGCGCGACGCGACGGCGGGCTACCAGCTCGAGCGCGCTCGGACGGACTTCGTCGCCACCGCCTCGCACGAGCTGCGCACGCCGCTGACGTCGGTCTACGGCGGCGCGACGACGCTGCTCGCGCGCGGCGACGAGCTCGGGCCCGGCCGCCGCAACGCGCTCCTGCGGATGATCGCCGACGAGTCCGCGCACCTGACGCAGATCGTCGACCAGCTGCTCGTGAGCGCGCAGCTCGACCGCGGGACGCTCCGCGTCGATCCGCAGGACTGCGACGTCGGGGAGGTGTGCCGCGCGGTCGTCGAGGCGGCGCGCATGCGGGCGCCCGTCGGCGTCATCGTCGCGCTCGAGCTGCCGCCGCACCTGGAGCCGGTGCGCTGCGACACCGCGCTGCTCCGGCAGGTGCTGATCAACCTCGTCGACAACGGGATCAAGTACTCGGTCGAGGGCGGCCTCGTGCTCGTGCGGGCCGCCGAGTCGGAGGAGACGACGACCGTCGAGGTGATCGACCACGGTCTCGGCGTTCCGAGCGCCGAGCAGGCGCGGATCTTCGAGAAGTTCTACCGCCTCGACGCCGAGATGAACGGCGGCGTCGGCGGCTCCGGCCTCGGCCTCTACATCTCGCGCGAGATCGTCACCCAGCTCGGCGGCTCGCTCACCGTGCGCTCCGAGCACGGCCGCGGCTCGACGTTCACGGTGACGCTGCCTCGCGCCTGACCGATACCGTCTCGGCCCATGGCGTCCGGCGAGGATCTGCGCGGGCTGATGCGGTTCTGGCCGCACGGCGTCTCGGTGCTCAGCGTCGACTACGAGGGCGACCGGATGGGCGTCACGCTCAGCTCGCTCGTCTCGCTCTCGCTCGACCCGCCGCTCGTCGGCGTCTCGGTCGGGAAGCAGGCGTCGCTCTACGAGCTGCTGCGGCGGGCCGGCGCCTTCGCCGTCTCGCTGCTCGGCGCCGAGCAGGGCGACCTGGCGCGCCGCTTCGCCGCCGGCCATCCGCCGATCATCCACTGGGACGGGGTCGACATCCGCGAAGGCGTCGTGGCGCCGCTGATCGAGGGCGGCGTCGGCTGGATCGAGGCCCGCACCGTCGCCGAGCACGACGTCGGCGACCACACCTTCTTCGTCGGCGAAGTGCTGGCGTGTGAGCGCGGTCCGTCGACGCGCGCGCTGATGTATCGCGACCGCGAGTTCCACGGTCTGTGATCGAGGCGGTCGTCTTCGACATGGACGGCGTCCTCATCCAGTCCGAAGAGGTCTGGGACGAGGTGCGCGAGGCGTACGTGCGCGAGCGCGGCGGCCGGTACGACGACGAGGTGCAGCGGGCGATGATGGGCATGAGCTCGACCGAGTGGTCGCAGTATCTGCACGACGCCGCCGGCGTCCCCGACACGCCGGAGGAGATCAACGCGGAGGTCGTGCGGCGGATGCTCGCCTCGTACGAGTCGCACCTGCCCCTGATCGACGGCGCGGTCGACGCGGTGCGCCGGCTCGAGCGCGACTTCGCGCTGGCCGTCGCGTCCTCGTCGAACCGGCCGCTGATCGACACGGTGCTCGAGGTGGCCGGGATCGCGGACGCGTTCGCCGCGACGGTCTCGAGCGAGGAGGTCGCGCGCGGGAAGCCCGCGCCGGACGTCTACCTCGAAGCCGCCCGCCGCCTCGCCGTCGAGCCGGCGCGCTGCGCCGCGGTCGAGGATTCGCACGGCGGCATCCGCTCGGCGAAAGCGGCCGGGATGCGCGTGGTCGCGATCCCGAACCCGACCTACCCGCCGGACGAGGCGTCGCTCGCGCTCGCGGACCTGACGCTCGCGTCGCTCGGCGACCTCACCGCCGAGAAGATCACGTCGCCCTCGTCGTAGCCTGCCTCCTCGAGCCCGAGCCGGCGCGCGACGGCGATGCTCGGACCGTTGAGCGGATCGATGTGCGCCTCGACGCGCGCCACCCCGCAGACGTCGAAGGCGACCCGGAGCAAGGCGCCGGCGAGCTCCGTCGCGAAGCCGCGACCGGTCGCATCGCGTCGGAGCTGGTAGCCGAGCTCGAGCGCGTCGGGCCCGATGCGCGGGAAGAGCATCCCGCCGCCGATCATGCGGTCGCCCTCGAACGCCGCGTACACGAATCCCTCCCCGGCGTCGAACTGCAGGCGGTACCGATCGACTCGCTCCGCGGGGTCGCCTTCGACGTAGAACGGGATGAACGCCGCATAGTGGTCGCGGTTGTCGTCGA
>JBEQUF010000320.1:0-2922 GCA_040349295.1 Actinomycetota bacterium
CTCGAGGCCGTGCAGCTCGATCGAGCGGGCCGCGACGTCGAGCGCCGGCCGGGCATGGCCGCAGTTCGGGCAGCGGTAGTCGCCGAGATGGCCGACGTAGGCGGCGGCGTAGTCGTAGGGCGTCCCGCAGCGGATGCAGTACTTCGAGTCGGCTGCATGCTGCAGCGACGGCCGGGCGACGGACGGGTCGTCGAGCCCGAAGTGCACCGCATCCTCGACGAGCGAGCCGACCTGGGGGTCGTCGGCGTTCAGGACCACGGTGGTGGTCGCAGGCAGCGCGGCGACGGACTCGCGCCAGCGCCCGGCGATCAGCTCGAGCTCGCCGTAGCGGTCGAGCTGGTCACGGAAGAGGTTGCCGAGGAGGATCGCGCGCGGCCGCACGCGCCGGAGCACCTCGGGGAGGGCGCCCTCGTCGACCTCGAGCAGGCCGAGCTCGGCGTCGCCGGCCGAGAGGAGGGTGGAGGCGACGCCCGAGACGAGGTTCGCGCCCGAACGGTTGTGGGCGAGCCGGTACCGCGGGCGCAGGATCTCCGCCGCCATCGCGGACGTCGTCGTCTTCCCGTTCGTGGCGCTGATGCAGACCGTCCCCTCGGGGAGCCGCGCGGCGAGCTTGTCGATCGCGCCGGGGTCGAGCTTCGAGAGGAGCTTCCCCGGCACGGTCATCCCGGCACCGCGTCCGAGACGCCGCGACAGCCAGGCGACGGCGCGCGCCGCGGCGATCTCAGTGGTCAGACGCACGGCATCTGACCCTACTCACTCGAACGAGTGAGATTTCCGGTCCTGACCCATCCGGGGGAGGAATGACACCCGCTTTGACCCTAGGTTCAGTGCGCTTCCACGTACTGCGGCTCCGTGCGCGTGCGGCGTGCACGGGAAAAGAGAGGAAGGGTAGATGCGGCACAACCGAGCGAATTCTTGCGGCGATCGCTCGAATGCACTTTGGGGACGCGGCTCGCGTGGCGAGGCGCGTTCGAATGCGCTGTGGGGACGCGGCGGCCGTCGGGCCGGCGCCGTCCTTCTCATGGTGGTCGCGGCGTTCACATTCGCCGCGACGATGGCAGTGGCTGCACCGAGCAAGAGCAACGGCTTCGGCTTCGCTCGCGGCAACCACTCGGGCCTGAAGGCCTACGTCGAGGACTCGCTCCTCGCGGCCGTCCAGCAAAACCCGAAGCAGACGTTCGACGTGATTCTCCAGGGGAGCCAGCGGAACGGTAGAGCTGCGGGCTTCCTGACGAACCTCTACAGCGCGAGCAGCTCGGCCGGGACCGGCCAGGGCTTCCAGCGCGGCAACGTTCGTCAGCAGTTCAACGCGATCAACGGTGTGGAGGGCCACCTGACGGGCATCCAGATCCTGTTCCTCGCGAAGACGAACCTCGTCTCGTCGATCATGGCGAACGAGACGGTGCAGAAGACGGCGCTCCAGCTGCCGGACTACAGCACGCAGCTGTGGCCGTACGCGGTCGGCGCGCCCGTCGACTGGACGAACGCGTCGCCGAAGGCACCGACGATCGCGATCGTGGACTCGGGCATCGACCCGGCGCACACGGCCGATTTCGGGAATCGCGTCCTCGGCCAGGTGAACCTGGCGTCGCTCACCCCGAACGCACCGGGTGACGGCTACGGCCACGGCACGTTCGTCGCGGGCATCGCGGCGGGCTCGGCTCCGGGCTACGCCGGGGCAGCGCCATCGGCCAACCTGCTGTCGGTCGACGTGATGAACGACGAGGGTGAGGCGACCGTCGCGGACGTCGTCAAGGCGTGCGACTGGATCCTCGCCAACAAGTCGACGTACAACATCCGCGTCGCGAACTTCTCCCTCCATGCGTCGAACCCGGCCAGCGTGCTGTTCGACCCGCTCGACCAGGCGGTGGAGAAGCTCTGGCTGAACGGGATCGTCGTCGTGACTGCCTCCGGCAACTACGCGACCGACGCGCAGCACACGCCGAGCGGCGTGAACTTCGCGCCGGGCAACGACCCGTTCGTGATCACGGTCGGCGCGGCCGACATCGGCAGCTCGCTCGGCGGGTACGACGACAACGTCGCCCCGTGGTCGGCGTGGGGCTACACCGGCGACGGCTTCATGAAGCCGGACATCGGTGCTCCCGGCCGGTACATGATCGGCCCGGTGACCGCGAAGGGCGAGCTCGCCCAGGAGCGGCCCGGAAACGTCGTCAAGTCGGGCTACATGCAGCTCAGCGGCACGTCGTTCTCGGCTCCGGTCGTCTCCGGCGCCGCGGCGATGATGATCGCGCAGCGGCCGAACCTGACGCCTGACCAGGTCAAGGGCATCCTGATGGCGACGGCGACGCCCGAGCCGCTTGCGAAGGCAGGCTCGCTCGGCGTCGGCGACGTGAACATCGCGGCGGCCCGCTCGTACAAGCGGGCGACCCCGCCGAACCCGAACGCCGGCCTGGACAAGTTCCTGGCCAAGGCGGCCGACGGGACGACGATGTTCAACTCGGCTGCGTGGCAGGCGGCTGCGAAGGCGAGCTCCGCCTGGGACAGCGCCGCGTGGAGCGACGCCGCCTGGAGCGACGCCGCCTGGGCGTCCGCTGCGTGGGCGTCCGCCGCGTGGAGCGACGCCGCCTGGGCGTCCGCTGCCTGGGGCACCGCCGCGTGGAGCGACGCCGCCTGGAGCGACGCCGCCTGGAGCGACGCCGCGTGGGCAGACAACGCCCTCGGCGACCCCGACGGCGACGCACCTGTCGCGAACGACACCGACGTGAGCTCGTCCCTGGCCGATCTCGGCATCGTCGATCCGAACTGCGATCCGACGATCGACATCTGCCAGGCCGTCACGGACGGATCCGGGGCGTAGACCCCAGCCGCTCTACCCGCTTCGCCGGAACGGGCCCCTTCGGGGGCCCGTTCCATGGTCCGAGCAGGATCGTCCAAACGGGGGATGCCTCGAACGAGGGGCCA
>JBEQUF010000363.1:0-8988 GCA_040349295.1 Actinomycetota bacterium
ACCGTACGTTGCCACGTCACGCGGCGACGTACGCGATTCCCCGGATTTGGCGGGAGACGTGGGGGATTCACCGGATCGGCTTCCACGGCCTCTCCGTCCAATGGGCCGCCTCGCAGGTGCGCGTGCCGAGGCTCGTCGTCGCCCATCTCGGTGGCGGCTGCTCGATCACCGCCGTCCGCGACGGCCGCTCGGTCGACACGACCATGGGCTTCACGCCGCTCGAGGGCGTGCCGATGGCGACCCGGTCCGGGTCGGTCGACCCGGGCGCGCTCCTCTACGTCCTCCGTGAGCGTCTCGCCACCGTCGACGAGGTGCAGCAGGCGCTCGAGCACGAGTCGGGGCTTGCGGCCTGGGGCGGCAGCGGCGACATCCGCGAAGCCGCGCCGGAGGCGGTCGAGGTGTTCGTCCATCGCGTCGCCGGCGCCGTCGCGACGATGGCGGCCGCCTGCGGCGGGCTCGACGCACTCGTCTTCACCGGCGGGATCGGCGAGCATGCGGACGCCGTCCGCGAGCAGATCGTCGGGCGTGTCCGGTTCCTCGGCGACTTCCGCGTCGAGGTCGTCGCGGCGCGCGAGGAGCTCGTCATCGCCGCCGAGACGCGGCGGGTGCTAGAGGGCGGTGAAGAGGACTGACGGGTCCGGCGTCGCCGGGCCGGCCTTCGCGAGCACGACGTACTCCTGCGCGAGCGCGTCCTTCGCGCTCCCGAGCACGGTGCTGACGACGCGGAGAGCCTCGCCGACGAGCGACTTCGGCGCCGACTCGAAGATCCGGAGCCAGACGGCCTGCTCGAGGGCGTTGATCGCCACCTGCACCTCGGCGATGTCGTAGCCGGCCGAGAAGCGGGCGCGGGCGAGATGCCTCGCGTAGTCGACGATCGAGGTGAGATCGCGGGCGTCGACGGCGGCGACGAGCTCGTCGAAGAGCGCCGCGAGCCGGGAGCCCAGCTCGGCAACGCCGTAGCGCGGCGCCGCGGCGGCGGCGACGACCGCCTCGGCCAGGATGCCGTCTCGCTCTGCCTCGAGGAACTGCGTCACCGTCATGGGTTGATGATCGGTCGGGCGGCCCCGGCGCGCGTCGGGTCGCACACGCAACCTGCCTGCCTCTTTCCCGCAGGCATCGATCGGACTCAGATCTCGAGCTCGACGCTCTCGAGCACGATCGACTGTGCGAGCGGGTCGTTCGGATCGATCGTCCCGACGATGCAGAACGCGTCCTCGGCGATCGTCCCCCGGGTCGCGTCGTGGAAGTGCTCGACGAAGTGCTCGGGCGTCATGTGCGACATCGGGCCGATGTGGACGTTGACCGCGACGACGCGCTTCGCATGCTCGGCATGGGCGGTGTCCTCGATCTCGCGGACGAGGTCCTTCAGCAGGGCGCGTTCGTGCATCAGAGGCTCCTCCTGATCTCGGCCGCGACGGACGCGGCGGCGGTCGCGGCGGTCTCCGACAGGCCGGTGCCCGTGTCGTACCGCACGCCTTCGATTGCGTAGATGGTGAGCTGCGGCGGCAGCCGGTCGATCGTCCTCGCCAGCTCGACCGCGTCGGCGACGCCGAGCAGGTGGCTCGACGCGCGGGACAGCTCCGGCGGCAGCCGCTCCTCGCCGACGTCGATCGTCCGGATCGTCCCCGGCTCGGCGCCGGAGTGCATCGCGTCGACGAGCACGACTCGCTCGAAGCCCTCCCAGAGGTCGAGCATCGCCACCGGCTCGCCCTCGCACGTGCGCAGCGCCGCCTCGGCGCCCTCGAGCAGCCGCACGACGGCGAGGCCGACGGCGTCGTCGCCGCGGAGCTCGTTGCCGACGCCGATGACGCACGCGGTCACGTGCGCTTGATCTCCAGCTTCAGGAAGTGCGTCGCGCAGGAGATGCAGGGGTCGTAGTTGCGGATCGCCTGCTCGCAGCGGAGGCGCAGCTCCTCGTCGGGCAGGTCCGCGTGGGCGACGACGAAGTCGTACAGATCCTGCTCGATCATCTTCTGGTTCTGCGACGTCGGCGGGATGATCTTCGCGTCGGCGATCGTGCCGTCCGACTCGAGGCGGTAGCGGTGGTAGCAGACCCCGCGCGGGGCCTCGGTCGCGCCGTGGCCGAAGCCTGCCCGCGGCACGACCGGCAGCGACGGCTGCTCGGGCTGCTCGTACTCGCGGATGAGCCGGAGCGCCTCGTCGCACGCGTGCACGAGCTCGACAGCGCGGACGACGATCGACTTGAACGGGTTCTTGACGACCGGCTCGAGCTTCGCCGCGGCGGCGGCCGCCCGGGCGTCCGGCGAGAGCAGGTCGTGGTGCAGCGCATAGCGGGCGAGCGGGCCGACGAGGTACGTGCCGCGTCCGGCGAGCGTCGCGTGCAGCGCGTTCGAGTGCTCGACGTGCTCCTCGATCACATGCTCGAGGAACGACGAGATCGGGACGTCGAGACCGGTCGACGAGATCAGCCGCGAGCCGCGGTCGATCGGGTACTCGCCGTCGGCGTCGAGCGCGACGAACTGGTACTCCTGCTCGAGCTTCGGGAAGTCGAAGCCGCTCGTGATCTCGACGGCGTCGATCGCCGCCGCCTTCGCCCATTCGAGCTCCGGCACGAGCGTCTCGAGCGTCTCGCTCGTCGGCACGCTGTACCAGCCGCCGACGCGCACGTTGATCGGGTGCACCTCGCGGCCGCCGACGACGCGCATGATCTCGTTGCCGAGCTTCTTCAGGCGAAGCGCGTTCTCGACGAGCTCGCGGTTGACCTGCGCGAGCTCGACGGCGCTCGTGACGCCGAGGAAGTCCGGCGCGTGGAGCATGAAGACGTGCAGCGTGTGCGACTCGATCCACTCGCCGCAGTACAGGAGCCGGCGCAGCGCGCGCAGCTGCCCGTCGACGGTCACGTCGGCGAGCTGCTCCATCGCGAGACAGGCGCTCGTCTGGTAGGCGACCGGGCAGATCCCGCAGATGCGGGCGGTGATGTCCGGCGCCTCGGTGTAGTCGCGGCCGCGCAGGAACGCCTCGAAGAAGCGCGGCGGCTCGTAGATGCGGAGCTGGACCTCGGCGACCTCGTCGCCGCGCATCCGGACGAGCATCCCGCCTTCGCCCTCGACGCGGGCGAGGTAATCGGTGCGGATTGTCCGTGTCCTACTCATGGAAGGTGCTCTGCCTCCTGAAGTCGGGCGCGTTCGCGGCCGGGCCGCGGAAGGCGCGGAGGAGCTGCGGGTCGTCGTGGCCGAGCGCACGCCAGCGCTCTGCGAGCGCTTCCGTGTTCGCCTGCTCCTTGGGGCCGAAGCAGCCGAAGCAGCCGCGGCGGTAGAGCGGGCAGAGCGCGCCGCAGCCGGCGTGCGTGATCGGACCGAGGCAGCCGACGCCCTTCGAGACCATCACGCAGGGGAGACCGGCGCGCTTGCACTCGACGCAGACCGACACCGGCTGGACGTCGGGCTTGCGCCCGGCGAGCGTCGCCGACACGACCTCGAGCAGCTGCGCCTTGTTGATCGGGCAGCCCTGCAGCTCGAAGTCGACCTTGACGTGGTCGGCGATCGGGGTCGAGTTCCGCAGCGTCGAGATGTGGCCTGGATGCGCGTAGACGACGCGCACGAACTCGTCGACGTCGGCGAAGTTGCGCAGCGCCTGGATGCCGCCCGTCGTCGCGCACGAGCCGATCGCGATCAGGTACTTCGACGCACGGCGGATCTCGTGGATGCGCTCGGCGTCGTGCGGCGTCGAGATCGACCCCTCGACGATCGTCAGGTCGTACGGCCCCTTCACGAGGTCGCTCGACGCCTCGAGGAAGTAGGCGATGTGGTACGCGCCGGTCAGCTCGAGCAGCTCGTCCTCGCAGTCGAGGATCTGCAGCTGGCAGCCGTCGCAGGACGAGAACTTCCAGACGGAGAGGGTCGGCTTCCGCGTCACAGCTCTCGTGCCTCCAGCAGGTGCTCGACGTCCGGGTACGCGTAGACCGGGCCGTCGCGGCAGATGATCGTCGGCCCGAGCTGGCAGTGACCGCACAGGCCGATGCCGCAGCGCATGTTGCGCTCGAGCGAGACGTAGATCGAGCGCGGCGGCAGCCCGCGCGTGAGCAGCGCCTCGGCGGCGAAGTGGATGAGGATCTCCGGCCCGCAGATGAACGCGACCGTCGACCGCATCTCGAGATGGGCTTTCGGGATCATCTGCGGCACAGGTCCGACCATCCCGCGCCAGCTCGGCCCCGCGACGTCGACGGTGCGGTACGTCGTCAGCGCGTGGCGGACGCCGGAGAGGTCGACGTCGAAGGACGAATGCTCGGCCCAGCGCTCCACCTCGCGTTCGAAGAGGATCTCGCCCGGGGTGCGGCTGCCGCAGAGGAGGACGCCGCTGCCATAGCGCTCGTGGTTCGCGAGGAAGTGGACGATCGCGGGGCGGAGCGGCGCGAGGCCGATGCCGCCGGCGATGAACAGCAGGTCGGAGCCGAGCGCCTGCTCGAGCGGCCACGCCGTCCCGTACGGCCCGCGCACGCCGAGCACGGCGCCGACCTTCTGCTCGCAGATCGCCGTGCTGACCGCGCCGACCGCGCGCACCGTGTGCACGAGCCGGCCCTCGATCCCGGACACCGAGACGGGGATCTCGCCGACGCCGAACGCATAGAGCATGTTGAACTGGCCGGGCCGGATCCGGAACGGCTTGCCGTCGAGCGGCTCCAGCTCGAGCGTCACCGTGTCCGCGGTCTCGCGGCGTCGCTTGACGACGCGGAACAACCGCGGCGTCAGCTCGCTCGTCGGCCGCGAGACCGCGGACGTGGGTGTCTCAGGTGTGGTCTGCATACATGTCGATGAGCCGCATGCGCGTCCACTGCAGGCGCTGGAGCAGCACCTGCGTGAACCGGCGCATCAGCTCGTAGCCGAACCTCGGGTCCTGTTCGATCTTCGTCCGCAGGCAGACCGCGTCGAACTGCGTCGCCCGGACGACGCCGACGGCCTTCGCGTCGAAGTGCCAGCGGTGCGGCGGGAAGAGCCACGACCAGCCGAGGATGTCGCCGGGGCCGACGGTGTCGAGGATCACCGAGCCCTTCGGCGGTGCGTAGCAGGAGAGCGACACCGACCCATGCCGGATCAGCAGGAAGGTGTCGGCCGGGCCGCCCTCGCGGAAGAGCGTCTCGCCGTCTTCGAAATGGACGTTCGAGCCGCAGCCGGCGATCAGCTCGAGGTCCTCGTGCTTGAGGCCCCCGAAGAACGGGATCTCCTCCAGCACTTCGTCAATCGTCTGCATGGTGTTCCTCCTTGCGGCCCATCACGGCCGCGACCTCCTCCCGGATGTCGATTCCGACCGGGCACCAGGTGATGCAGCGGCCGCAGCCGACGCAGCCCGAGGTCCCGAACTGGTCCTGCCAGGTCGCGAACTTGTGCGTCAGCCACTGCCGGTACCGGGAGCGGCCGGAAGGACGGATGCTGCCCCCGTGGATGTACGAGTGACCGACCGAGAAGCATGTGTCCCAGACCCGCGTGCGTGTCGCCTCGTCGCCGGCGAGCGACGAGCGGTCCTCGACGGACATGCAGAAGCAGGTCGGGCAGACGAGCGTGCAGTTCGCGCAGCCGAGGCAGCGCGACGCGACGTCGTCCCAGTGCGGGCTCTCGCTGTTCCGGACGAGCCCGTTGCGAACGCCGGACGGGTCGAAGCGGCCGCGCAGCTCGGCGTCGGCGCGGTCGAGGACGTCGGCGGCGTCGGTGAAGTCCTGCTCGACGGCCGGTCGCGTCTCGACGTCGGACAGGATCTCCTGGCCGGCCGCCGAGCCGATCCGGACGAGGAAGCGGTGCCCGTGCGCGAGCAGCTCGGTCAGCGCCAGGTCGAAGCCGCCGCCGGTCGCCGGGCCGGTGCCGAGGGACGAGCAGAAGCAGGTCGACGCGGGGTCGCCGCAGTCGACGGCGACGATGAACGCCGCGGAGCGCCGCTCGCCGTAGTCGCGGTCGGTGAAGGTGCCGCTCAGGAAGATCCGGTCCTGGATCGTGATCGCCTCGACCTCGCACGGCCGCACGCCGACGAACGCCGTCGGCTGCGCCTCGGTCGGCGTCTCCTCGACGGCGACCTCGCCGTTCGCGTCGCGCGTCGCGCTCCAGAGCTTCAGGCGGGCCGGGAAGAGCTCGCGCTTCCACGACTGCGGCCCGACGGCGTAGCCGAAGAGCGCGTCGTCCGTGCGCCGCTCGAGCCGGTACGAGCCTGGCTCCTGCACGTCGGTCCAGCCCGCCGGGAGGTCGTCGATGCCGTCGACCGGCGCGGGCGAGATCGTCTCGTCCGCGATCCTCGGCCCGAGCACGCGGAAGCCGCGGCGCCGGAGCGCTGCGATCAGATCGTCGAGGCCCGTCGGGTCGAGGACGACGGGGTCGGCCAGGTCGTGGGCGCCGTTCATCATTCGTGCAGCGCGCTTTCGCGTCGGAACTCGCGGGCGTTGCCGGTGATGCCGCGGAAGGCGCGGAGCAGGCGCGGATCCTCGACGCCGAGCCGCTTCCACTCCGCCGCGACCGCGCTCGTGTTCGACTGCTCCTTCGGGCCGAAGCAGCCGAAGCAGCCACGCGTGTAGAGCGGGCAGAGCGCGCCGCAGCCGGCCTGGGTCACGGGGCCGAGGCACGGGACGCCGTCCGACACCATCAGGCACGGGACGCCGTTGCGCTTGCACTCGATGCAGACCGAGTAGTGCGGGATGCTCGGGCGGCGGCCGGCGAGGAACGCCGAGACGACCTCGAGGAGCTGGTGCTTGTTGATCGGGCAGCCGTGCAGCTCGAAGTCGACGGTCACGTGGTCGGCGATGCCGGCGTTCGTGCGCAGCGTCGAGATGTACTCCGGCTTCGCGTACACGAAGCGGGTGAACTCGCTCACGTCCGCCCAGTTGCGCAGCGACTGGATGCCGCCGGTCGTCGCGCACGCGCCGATCGTGACGAGGTAGCGCGCGCTGCGGCGGATCTCCTGGATCCGCTCGGCGTCGTGCGGCGTCGAGACCGAGCCCTCGACGAGCACGAGGTCGTACGGGCCTTTGACCGTCGCGCTCGACGCCTCCAGGAAGTAGGCGATCTCGACCGCCCCGGTGACGTCGAGCAGCTCGTCCTCGCAGTCGAGGAGCGACAGCTGGCACCCGTCGCACGACGAGAACTTCCAGACCGCGAGGCGCGGCCGGCGCGGCTCCTTCGCGCGTTTGGTCGACTCGCTCACAGCTCCTCCACCGCCAGCAGCCGCTCGACCTGCGACCAGGTGTAGACGGGGCCGTCGCGGCAGACGAGGGTCGGCCCGAGCTGGCAGTGGCCGCAGAGGCCGATCCCGCAGCGCATCGTCCGCTCGAGCGAGACGAAGACCTGCTCGCGCGGGATGCCGCTCTCGACCAGGGCCTTGGCCGCGTACCACATCATCGCCTCGGGGCCGCACACGAACGCGACGGCGGTGTCCGGGTCGTACGGCGCGCGCGGGATGAGCTTCGTGACGACGCCGACGCGGCCGCGGTAGGCGGGGTCGGCGACGTCGACCGTGACGTCGACGCTCAGGTCGAACCGCGAGCGCCAGCGCTCGAGCTCGTTGCGGAAGAGGAGATCGTCGGGGCTGCGGCCGCCGACGAGCAGGACGACGCGTTCGTAGTCGCTCCGGTGGGCGAGCACGTGGTAGAGCGCGGGGCGGACCGGCGCGAGCCCGACGCCGCCGGCGACGAGCACGAGGTCGCGGCCGCGTGCCTCGTCGAGCGGCCACGTGTTCCCGAACGGGCCGCGGACGCCGACGAGGTCGCCGAGGCCGAGGGCGCAGATGCGGCGGGTGACGGCGCCCGCCGCACGGATCGTGTGGACGAGCGACTCGCCCTTCGTCGTGTCGCCGCTCGTCGAGATCGGCACTTCGCCGACCCCGAACGAGTAGAGCATCGTGAACTGCCCGGGCTGGATCTGCTCGATCGCCTCGCCGACCGGCTGCAGCTCGAGCGTCCAGCTGCCGACGTTCTCGCGGCGCTTGCGCGTGATCGAGTAGGGCAGCGGCGTCATCGGGACGACGCTCGCGACGACGGTCTCAGGCGCCTGCACGGAGTCGCTCGACCTCCTCCCTGATGTCGATGTGCGCCGGGCACCACGTGATGCACCGCGCGCAGCCGACGCAGCCGGAGCTGCCGAACTGGTCGTGCCAGGTCGCGAGCTTGTGTGTCAGCCACTGCCGGTAGCGCGACTGCGGCGACGGCCGCGAGTTGCCGCCGTGCATCTCCGCGTACTGCACGGAGAAGCAGGTGTCCCAGACGCGCGTGCGCGCGGCGGCGGTCCCGTCGAGGCTACTCTCGTCCTCGATGTGCGTGCAGAAGCACGTCGGGCAGACGAGCGTGCAGTTGCCGCAGGTCATGCAGCGCGCGGCGACGTCGTCCCAGTGCGGGCTCTCCAGGCTCCGGAGGAGCAGGTCGTGGACGCCCTCGTCGTCGAACCGTCCGCGCAGCCGTTTGGCGGCACGCTGGGTGACGCGGGTCGCGGCGGCGAGGTCGTCCTCGGTCGCCTCGCTCGTGCGCAGCCGCCCGACGACGGCGGCGCCGCGCTCGGAGCCCGTCCGGACGAGGAAGCGGTGCTCGCCCGTCAGGATCTCGGTCAGCGCGATGTCGAAGGCGCCGTCCGCGACCGGGCTGGGGCAGAAGCAGAGGTCGGACGGCTCGCCGCAGTCGACGGCGACGACGAAGACCTCGCGGCGGCGGGCCGCGTAGTCGGCGTCCTGGTACTTCCCGTCGACGAAGACACGATCCTGGATCGCGATCGCCGCCAGCTCGCAGGGGCGGACCCCGACGAAGGCGGTCGGCGTCGCGTTCCCGACGACGTCGGCCGGCTCGAGGTCGGGCCCGGCCTGCCAGAGGCGCACGCGCGGCGGCAGCAGCTCGCGCTTCCACGAGTCGGGGCCGACGGCGTAGCCGAAGTACGCGTGGTCGCCGCGGCGGCGGAGCCGGTACGCGCCCGGTGCCTGCTCGTCGATCCAGCCGACCGGCAGGTCCGCTGCCTGCTCGAGCTCGCGGTAGACGATGGCCTTGTCGCGGATCTGGGGCGCCACGATGCG
>JBEQUF010000387.1:0-4044 GCA_040349295.1 Actinomycetota bacterium
GGCTGCGGAAGGCGCCGAAGGTGACGTGGGTCGGCGTCAGGGTGAAGCCGACGCGGCCGACGAGCCCGTGGCCCGAGGCGTGGCGGACGATCGTGTGCGAGGCGCCGGCGATGCCGGTCAGGCCGGCGCCGGGGACCGTCTCGGGATAGAGCGGCGTCGAGCCGGGGTCGGCGAACGCGGGCGCCGCGACCGCGAAGGCGATGGCGGCGGCGAGGGTGGTGAGCGGGAGGATCTTCATGCCCTCCCAACGCGCGAGGGCCTCAGGGAGTTGCGTACCCGCGCATGCCGTCGAGGAGGAGCGCGGTGAAGCGGTCGGCCAGCGCGTCGGTGTCGGCGCCCGGCCGGAGCCAGGTGTAGGCCCAGTTGACGGCCGAGAGCGCGAGCAGGGCCGCCGCGACATCGTCGAGGTCGGTCCGGAGCTCTCCGCCCTCGCGACCCTCCCGGAAGAGCGACCGCAACCGCTCCTCGTAGCGCCGGCGCTCGGCGAGGAAGGCATCGCGGCGCTCGCCCTCGAGGTAGCGCCACTCGCGGGTGAAGACGGTCGCCGTGTCGAGCTGCTCGGCGACGACCCGGAGGTGCCCGCGCAGGGCGGCCCGGATCCGCTCGACGGCCGGCCCCTCCTCCGGAACCTGGTCGAGCGCGGCGTGGAACGCCGCCGCGCCGTCGCGGGCGACCTCCCAGAGCAGGTCGGCCTTCGACTCGATGTGGGCGTAGAGCGAGCCCTTCTGCACGCCCATCGCCTCGGCGAGATCCGCCGTGGACGTGCCGTGGTAGCCCCGCTCCGCGAAGAGGCGGGCGGCGATCCGCGTTAGCTCGTTCCGCCTGGTGGACATCTATCATCCCGACCCTAACGATCGTTTGGTTCGGAGGTCGAATGCGCTCGGAGCAGGACTTTCTAGAGTACGTCCAGGGCGGCGGCCAGGTCGAGGCCGGCGACTGGATGCCGGACGAGTACCGGCAGCGCGTCCTGAAGTTCGTCGAGATGCACGCGAACTCGGAGCTGATGGGCGTCCTCCCGGAGCGCGAGTGGATCCTGCGCGCGCCGACGCTGCAGCGGAAGCTCGCGCTGACCGCGAAGGTGCAGGACGAGGTCGGGCACGCGCAGCTCATCTACCGCGTCGCCGAGGACCTCGGGAAGCCGCGCGAGGCGATGTTCGCCGACCTGATCTCGGGCAAGGCGAAGTTCCACAACGTCTTCCACTACCCGACCCGCTCGTGGGGCGACGTCGGCGTCATCGCGTGGCTCGTCGACGCGGCGGCGATCATCTCGCAGAAGGCGCTCCTCAAGTGCTCGTACGCGCCGTACGCGCGGATCATGAAGAAGATCTGCTGGGAGGAGTCGTTCCACATCCTCCACGGGCGCGACGTCGTCCTCGCCATGGTCACCGGCACGCCCGAGCAGTTCGAGCTCGTGCAGGAGGCGCTCGACCGGTGGTGGGGCCCGCTGATGCAGTTCCACGGCAACCCGATCCCCGCCGAGGACGACCCGATGGTGCACTGGCGCATCAAGTCGCAGGCGAACGAGGACGCGCGCCAGCAGTTCCTCGACGGCTACGTGCCGCAGATCCGCGAGCTCGGCCTCACCGTCCCCGACCCGAAGCTGCGCAAGCGGGACGACGGCGTCTGGGAGTACACCGAGCCGGACTGGGACGAGCTGATGCACGTCGTCACCGGCCACGGGCCGAAGACGGAGGAGCGGCTCGCGTTCCGCGCACGCTTCCTCGCGCAGGAGCAATGGGTGCGCGACGCAGTCCTCGCCGCATGAACGAGTGGGAGGTGTTCCGGCAGGAGCGGCGCGGTCAGCCGTTCGAGCACGCAGGCTCGGTCGTCGCGCCGGACGCGGAGTTCGCCGAGGCGTGGGCGCGCGAGCAGTACGGCCGCCGCGGCGAGTCGGTTGCGCTGTGGCTCGTCCCGCGCGACGCGATCCACGTCGTCGACCGGTGGGCGGACGAATTCGACCTGAAGTACCGCCGCGTCGACGGCTACTCGATCAAAGCGCGCCTCGCAGAGGCTCGCCAAAACGCGGAGCGGTTGAAGGAGGCTCGTGGACAACGAGCAGAAACTGCTCGACCTCGCTGACGACGAGCTGATCGTCGGGTGGCGCGACTCCGAGTGGACGGGGATCGCGCCGATGCTGGAAGAGGACGTCGCCTTCTCGTCGATCGCGCAGAACGAGATCGGTCATGCGCGCGCGGTGTACGAGCTGCTGACCGACGACGCCGATGCCCTCGCGTTCGACCGCGCGCCGGAGGAGTACCGCTGCGCCCCGCTCGTGCAGCTGCACCTGCTCGACTGGGCGCACGCGATCGCGCGCCGCTGGCTGTACGAGGTGGCCGACGAGATCCGCATCTCGGCGCTCAAGGCGACGCTGCCGCTCGCCGCCAAGATCGACCGCGAGGAGGTCTACCACCGCCTGCACGCCGCGATGTGGCACGAGCGCCTGCGCGACACCGAGCCGTTCAAGGACGCCGTCGCCCTGCTCTGGCCGTACGCGCTCGGCATGCTGCCCGGCGCGCAGCGCGACGAGCTGTGCGCGCGAGTCGGCCTCGAGCCGGTCGAGGCGATCGAACGCGGCACGCACGTGCCGGAGTTCACGGCGCTGTGGGACGAGATGACGATGGTGCGCCGCTCGGCGCCGGCGGGCGCGCAGTGGTGACGAGCGAGGCGGTCTGGGCCGCCTTCGCGCAGATCCCGGATCCCGAGATCCCGGTCATCTCGCTCGTCGACCTCGGCGTCATCCGTTCGGTCGATGTCCACGACGGACATGTCCATGTGGAGTTCACGCCGACCTTCCTCGGCTGCCCGGCGCTCGAGGCGATGAAGCGCGCGCTCGAGGAGCGTGTCCGCGACCTCGGCGGCGAGCCCGACGTCGAGGTCGTGAACGACGACTCGTGGGGCACGGACAAGATCACCGCCGCCGGCCGCGAGAAGCTGCGCGAAGCCGGCTTCGCACCGCCCGCGCCGCGGCTGCTGCAGCTGCAGTCCTCGGTGCACAGATGCCCGTATTGCGGCTCGACCGACACGACGCTCGACAACCTCTTCGGCCCGACGCCCTGCCGCTCGCTGCGCTACTGCAACGCCTGCCGGCAGCCGTTCGAGCAGTTCAAGACGATCTAGCAGCTAGAGCAGCGCCAGGACCTTCTTGACGAGCGCCGCCACCTTGGCGACCGTCGTCTGCGCGGTGACGAGCACCTCGGTGCTGCCCTTCAAGGCAACCACCGTGCTGTTCGCGTACGTCCCGGAGCCGATGACGCTCGAGTAGGCCTGCACGCCGAGGCCGCCGTACGTCTTCGTCGGCTCGCCGTGCGCATCGAACTGCTTGCGGGCGGCGGTGAACGCAGCCTTCGACTCGCCCGTCTGGAAGCGGACGATGACCGTCCCGTACGTGCAGACGAGCGCGGCGCCCTGGGTCGCCTTCGGCTTCGGGACGCTCAGGCCGAGCGTGCTCTTGATCAGCGCGGGCGGAACCGTGGCGCAGGTCGGCGGAGCGGCAAGCACGACCTCGACACTACAGCGACAATCCGCTGCATGAAAGGAGTCCTCGTCGAACCGGGATCGGCGGTGAAGCTCGCCGACTTCGACCCCGGCTACAAGCCGAAGTGGGCGACGGCGGAGCGGCTGCAGGCGGACATCGAGCAGCTCGCGCTCTACCAGGAGCGGCTCGCGGCACAGAACGTCTACGGCCTGCTCGTCGTGCTGCAGGGCATCGACGCGTCCGGCAAGGACGGAACGGTGCGCCACGTGATGAGCGGCGTCAACCCCCAGGGCGTCGTCGTGCACAGCTTCAAGGTGCCGTCGACCGAGGAGCTCGACCACGACTACCTCTGGCGCTACGTGCAGCGGCTCCCGCAGCGCGGGCAGATCGGCATCTTCAACCGCTCGCACTACGAGGAGGTGCTCGTCGTCCGCGTGCATCCCGAGCTGCTGCAGCGCGAGGACCTGCCGCCCGACGGCGACCTGTGGCAGCGGCGCTTCCGCGAGATCAACGAGTGGGAGCGCTACCTCACCGACAACGGCTTCCGCATCGTCAAGCTCTTCCTCAAC
>JBEQUF010000042.1:0-9376 GCA_040349295.1 Actinomycetota bacterium
GAAGGCTGCGCCGAACGGCGCCGCCTTCGCCGGCGCGGCGCGCTACACGGACTCGCTCGTCGTGCTCTCCGGCCGGACGGGGAAGCTCCTCTGGTTCGACCAGGTGACGCGCAACGACGTCCGCGACTACGACTTCCAGGCCTCGCCCGTCCTCGCCGGCGGCAGGGTGTTCGGCGCCGGGAAGGCGGGCCGCGTCGTCGCCTGGGACGCGACGACGCACCGGCGGCTCTGGTCGCGCGCGGTCGGCACGCACCGCGACGACCTCGGGCCGCTGCCGCGGACGCCGACGCTCGTGTGCCCGGGCCATCTCGGCGGCGTCGAGACGCCGATGGCGTACGCGGCCGGCCGCCTTTTCGTCCCCGTCGTCGAGCTCTGCTCGCGGGAGAGCGCGATCACGACGCCGAGCGCCTTCGCCCGCGACCCCGCGACCGGGAAGGGGGTCGTGTACGCGCTCGACGCGGCCACCGGGAAGGTCGCGTGGCGCCGGGCGCTCGGCTCGCCGCCGTTCGGCTGTGCGACCGTCGCCCGCGACGCGGTGATCGTCCCGACCTACGACGGGCGGGTCACGATCTTCGACGCCGCCTCGGGCCGCGTCCTCTGGCGGACACGGCTGCGGGACGGCGTCAACAGCTGCCCGGCGGTCGCGGGCGAGCTGCTCCTCGTCGGCGCGGGCGCGCCGTACCCCGGTCTCGCGCACCCGGTCGCCGAGGTGGTCGCGTACGAGGCCCGGGGCTAGCATGGCGAGCCTCGTGGGTCGTCTGGCGGTGCTGGCGGTGGCGGTCGTGCTCGTCGTCGCAGGAGCCGGCTGGAGGCCGCCGGCGAGCGGCCTGATCGTCTTCCCCGCCGTCGCCACGGGCCAGACGACGGCGCAGCTCTACTCGATCGAGCCGTCTGGCGCAGGTCTGCGGCAGCTGACGACGGGGACCGCGGCGGCGTCCGCGCCCGCGCTGTCGCCCTCCGGCCGCCGGGTCGCGTTCGCCCTGGCCGGGAAGGGGATCTACACGATGGCCGCGGACGGGACCGGGCTGCGCCGGCTGACGGCGAACGGGCGCGACGCCGCGCCGGCCTGGTCGCCGACGGGCCGGCAGCTCGTCTTCCTGCGGCCGGTCGGCCAGTTCTGGCGGCTCTTCGTCGTCCGCTCGACCGGCGGGGCGCCGGTGCAGGTGCCGCTGGCGGCGTCGGCCGGGCGTCCGACGTGGACGGGCGCGGGGCTGCTCGTCCCGACCGGCGCCGACCTCCTGCGGCTCGATCCGGCGAGCGGCCGGAGGCTGCAGGACTACCACACCCGAATCGACGCGAATCTCGGGCCGAACGGGGTCGCGATCGCACCGGACGGCAGGCGCCTGACGTTCGTCGGGACGCGTGGCGCGAGCCCGGGCGACGACCAGCAGTGCGGCGACGGCCCCTGCCAGTACGGGCTCTTCCTCGAGCGTTTCGGCGCGACGACGACGGCGCCGAAGCCGATCGTCGCGGCCGCCGGACCGGCCACGTTCTCGCCCGACGGAACACGGGTCGCGTTCGTCCTCGACGGTGCCGTGACCGTCCGCACGCTCGCCGGCGGAGCCCAGGTGCGGCTCGACACGCCGGGGATCACGCCGCTCACCTCGACGCCCCTCGCCTGGCGCTGAGGGCCGTGCCGGTCCGATAGTCCCGAGAGCACCACGGTCCCCCTTGCGCAAGGACGGTTTCTGATGTGATATTTCCTTGCCGGCAAAGGTGCCAGGGCCCCGGGTGCTGGTGGGGGTAGTCCGGGGATCGAAGGGCTAATCGGAGGGTTGAATGCGTCGTTCTCGCATACGTCGAGGCTTCTTGGTTCTCGGCGTGGTCGTCATCTCGGGCGTCTTCGTGGCGCTCGGATCCTCGTCCGGGCGAAATGTCCGGGCGATCACCCCGTCTCCGGCGTACACAGCGGCTCAGCTGTCGGCGCCGTCCGGGGACAACTGGTACGAGTACTACGGAGATCTGTCGGGCGACCGGTACTCGAGCCTGAACCAGATCACCACCTCGAACGTCGGCTCGCTCAAAGAGGTCTGGCACATGAGCCTGGGCACGTGCACGGCGGATATCGTCGCCGGCAAGCCCGTGGTGCCGGGTGCTCCGAACGGGGCCACGAACAACCCGACCAACTGCGGTTCGATGGAGTCGAACCCGGTTGCGATCGACGGCGTCCTCTACACGACGAACGCTCCGCTCGGGGCGACGTTCGCGATCGACGCCGCGACGGGCAACATCATCTGGCAGTACACCCCGTCGTACGCCGGTGAGACGCTGCCGAACGGCACCGCGTTCACGCCGGGCAACGGCGGCCGCCGCGCAGGCGTTGCGGTCGGCGAGGGCAAGGTCTTCGTGGGCCTTCCCGACGGCCGCGTCGTCGCGCTCGACCAGACGACCGGCAAGACCGTCTGGGAGACCGCGGTGGGCTCGTACAAGGTGAACTCGAAGGTGTCGGCAGCGCCGATCTACGTCAACGGCCTCGTCATCATCGGCGACGGCTCGGGTGACGGCGGCGGCGCGAGCCCGGCCCTGCACGCGTTCCGCGCTGCGAACGGCGCACAGGTCTGGGCGTGGAGCCCGATCCCGTCGCCGGGTCAGCCCGGGTACAGCACGTGGCAGGCCGACTGCGCAGACGGTCAGAACTCCGTCAACTACGGCGGTGGCTCGTTCTGGCAGGCCCCGGTCATCGACACGAAGAACAACGAGCTCATCGTCGGCACCGGCAACCCGGAGCCGTGGAACACGCGCTGCCCGGGTCAGGACCTCTACACCGACTCGATCGTCGCGCTGAACCTGCAGAACGGGTCGATGAAGTGGTACTTCCAGACCGCGCACCACGACACGTGGGACTCGGACCTGCCGAACAACGGCGTCGAGTTCACGGGCACGTTCACCCAGAAGGTGAAGGTCGGCAAGAAGACCGTCACCAAGAAGGTCACGCGCCCGGCCGTCTCGTACGTGAACAAGTACGGCATGACGTTCGTCCTCGATCGCATCACCGGCAAGCCGCTGCTGCCGATCAAGGAGACGCCGGTCCCGCAGAACCACAGCCCGGGTGTGAACTCGTGGCCGACGCAGCCGATCCCGGCTGCGAAGAACGTGCTGTTCAACCCGGTCAACGCGCAGAACATCCCCTGCACGACGACCGACGCCGTGACCGCGACGGGTGCCCCGTTCGCGACGGCGACAGCGCCGGACGGCAAGCCGTTCAAGATCGGCTGCGCGTACTCGCCGTATGACACGACGCAGTACGTCGTCACGCCGTTCGAGATGATGGACTGGCCGGCGAGCTCCTATGCGCCGTCCACCCATTCGATGGTCACCTGCGGCGTCACGGGCCGCGCGACGGGCTTCGAGCAGATCCCGAAGGCCTCGCAGGTCCCGACGCTGTACGGCGGTCTCGGCGCCGCCCGCCTGGGTGTCGCCGACGGCTCGACGCCGATCAGCAACACGGGCAACTTCACCGCCCTGAACGTCCAGACCGGTCAGTACACGTGGCACCAGCACTGGTCCGCCATCTGCTACTCCGGCTCGGCGAACACGGCGGGCGGGATCACGTTCGTCGGCCACTTCGGCAGCGGTGACGGGTCGAAGGGCGACGGGTACCTCGAGGCGGTCGACACCAAGACGGGTAACTCCCTCTGGAAGTCGGCCCCGATGCCGTACCCGGTCTCCGCGGCCCCGATCGTGTACTCGGTCAACGGCAAGGAGTACGTGACGGTCGAGGTCGGCGGTTCCGGCCACAACGACGTCACGCGGCCGTACGGCCTGCTGGACCCGCGCCGCGTCCGTGGGGACTACGTCTACACGTTCGCGCTGCCCTAGCCAGTACCAGCAACAAATCGGAGCGGCGGTCGTCTGAAGGAAGGCGACCGCCGCTCTTGGGGTCTGTGCCATAACGAGGGAGAAACGCGGAAGAAGGGCAACTGGGCGGATAGCCCGTTCTGCGCTTCAACGCCCAGTCAGGAGGAACATGCATCGCCATTTGAAATGGACAGTCGGGCTTCTCGTGCTCCTCGGAGCCGGGATCTTCGCTGCCGTCGGCCTGTCGGCCGGCGCGCGGACGACGTCCACCCACGCGTCGAAGGTGACGATCAACGTCACGGCGAGTGAGTGGAAGTTCAAGCTGTCGAAGACCTCCGTGCCCGTCGGCACGACCGTCGTCTTCAAGGTCACGAACAAGGGCAAGATCGGTCACAACTTCGTGATCGCCGGGAAGAAGACCAAGCTCCTCAACCCGGGTCAGACGCAGTCGATCACCGTGAAGTTCGCCAAGAAGGGGAAGTTCACGTATCTCTGCAGCGTCACCGGTCACGCGAAGCTCGGGATGCAGGGCGTCTTCGGCGTCGGCGTCACTCCGCCGCCGCCCACGACGTCGACCACGACCACGACCACGACCGGAAACGTCGGCACCGCGGTGACGACGGTGAACGTGAACATGGTCGAGTACGCGTTCCAGCTCTCGCAGGCGACCATCCCCTCCGGCACCGTGACGTTCGTCATCAAGAACTCCGGCGCCGAGGTGCACAACTTCGACATCAACGGCGTGCACAGCGGCGCGCTCCTGTCGCCCGGTGCGACGGAGACGTGGACCGTGAAGCTCGCACCCGGCCAGTACCTCTACACGTGTGACGTGCCGTTCCACGTGGACAAGGGCATGACCGGGGCCTTCCAGGTCACGCCCTAGTCGATCCGCTCGTCCGACGGCCCGCGTCTGCCGCTTCGTGCGGCGGCGCGGGCCGTCGTCGTTCTCCGTGCGGGTATCCGGCACGCTCGTCGGCCGGCCGTACGCGCTCGGCTAGACGAGCTGGAAGCGGAAGACCTGCGTGTCCTGCTGCTTGTTCAGCGACGTCGACGTCAGCTGTCCGTGGGCGCCCTCGTAGCTGCCCGTGCCGCCGATGACCGCGAGCACGATCGTGCTGCCGTCGAGCCTCGCCGGGCCCATGGCGATCAGGCTGCCGCGGTTCAGCGCGAAGTGCCCGTCGCACGTCGCGACCTGGTTGAAGTTGAACGTGCAGGTGTAGGTCGCGGTGCCGACCTGGTGCGTCAGCTTGCGGTCGGAGTAGAGCGTCAGCGTGACGACGGCGGTGTCGCCGGCGCGCGCGCCCTTCTTCCCCGAGTTGGCGCTCTTCGGCGTCGGCAGGATCTCGAGGCCGAACGGGTTGACCTTCGCCCCGAGCTTGCGCGAGTCGGCGTTGTTGACGAACTGCGCGTGCTGGCCCTTGGCGTAGAGGACGAACGAGCGGGCCTTCGTCGCGGCCGACGCGGCGGGAACCGCGATCGCCGCCGCTGCGGCCGCGGCCGCGGCGAGGGCCGGCAGCCGGCGGCTCACTTCGTCCCCGTCACGTGCAGGTCGAACCGCTGCGCGTTGCCCGAGGCGGGCGCCGAGTCGACCTGACCGAGCGCGCCGAGATACGCCTTGGTGCCGCCGGTGATCCCGAGCGTGAACTGCTTCCCGCCGAACGCCACCTGCCCGGATGCGAGCAGCAGGCCGCCGTCGAGGTCGAAGTACGAGTCGCACGTCGCCTGCTTGTGGAACGCGTAGTAGCAGGTGAACATCGCGGTGCCGAGCGGCTTGGCGCGCTTGGCGTCGCCGAAGAGCTTGAAGCCGTACAGGATGTCGTCGCCCGGGAAGGGGCCGTTTCCCTTCTCCTTGCCGTTCTTGCCGAGGATGACCGTCTCGGCCTTGATGTTGAACGGGTTCGTGCTCATCCCGCGCAGCCGGTCGTCGGCGTGGTTCATGAACTGCACGGTCGCCGGGACGGCGTACACGCGCAGCTTGAGCGCCGTCGTCGGAGCGGCCGACGCGCCGGCCGCCGCGACCGTCGCCGTGAGGAGCACCAGTGCTGCGAGGAGCGTCTTCATCCGAGCAGCTCGAACCGGATCTTCTGCGCGTTGCGCGAGGACGGGACGACGTCCGCCTCCCCGCGGGCGCCGATGTACTTCTTCGTGCCGCCCGTGACGACGATCGTGAACGCGGAGGCGCTGAAGTCGATCGGGCCCGAGGCGACGAGCGTGCCGCCGGCCTTGAGCGTGTAGTACGCCTGGCAGAGCGCGTGCCGGTTGTAGTTGAAGTAGCAGGTGTAGACGGCCGAGCCGGCGGACTGCTTCAGCGTCGCGTTGCTGTAGAGCTTCAGCGCGTAGACGGCGACGTCGCCTGCGAACGGCCCGTCCCGGCCGCTCGAGGCCTTCGGCAGCAGCCTGTTCGCCGAGCTGTCGAGCGGATTGTTGACCTTGCCGCGGGCGCGGTCGTCGGCGGTGTTGATGTACTGGAGGCCGGTCGCGACGCTGTAGATCGTCAGCGTGTGACGGCCCGCCGTCCGGGCGCTCGAGGCCGGCGCGGACACGAGCAGCAGGCCGACCACGGCGACGGCGAACGCGGCCGTCCGGCCACGCATGCGAACCCCCGACATCGCCTTGCAGAGTAGCGGGAGAATCGCGAATTCAGCTCGCCGGGGCCAGCCGGAGCGCGCCGTTCGCGAGCACCTGGCAGGCGGCGCTCGGCTGCGTGAAGACCGCGCCGCCGTGCGCCCGCATGATCTCACGGCTCTTCTTCGCCTGCTCCGGCCCGTACCGGGAGAGGAGCGTCGTGTCGACGGTCCGCCGGTTGACGGTTCGGCCGTTCGGCTTCAGCCGGCCGCCCGGCAGGACGGGCTGCTCGGTGCCGAGGCGGAAGGTGCTCGTCTCGGGATCGTCGGTGACGTGCATGTTCAGCCAGATGTACGGCTCCGCGGCGAGCCAGGGGATCCAGAAGACGTAGACGTCGTAGGCGCCGTCGGACGCCGGCCGGACGCGGCACGTCGCCGGCGGCCGCTGCACCCAACGCGTCGTGATCGTCATCAGCTGCAGCGAGATGTTCGAGTCCTGCAGCGAGTCGAGCGCGCCCTGCGCACCGGCTCGCTGATCGGCCGTGAGCCCCCCGGCGCTCGCCGGGACGGCGACGCGCATGATGTGCCGCGGCTTCGCGGGCGCCTGGAGGAGCGGCACCGGGTCGAAGACGAGCGTCGCCTGCCGCAGGCGGAAGTCGCCTTCGCCGGCCGTCAGGTCCTTGTCGGTGACGAACGTCAGCGTCATCGAGTCGCCGTCGCCGAGGCACATGCAGGTCGGCGGCTTCAGCGCGAGCTGCGTGCAGCTGATGTTGGGGTAGAGGACGAGGCCGGGGAACTGGTTGCCGCCGAATCCGGTCAGCCCCGACACCTCGCAGTGGCCCTTCGAGCTGCCGATCAGCTTGACGACGCTGACGCCGGTCGGCGGATACCACTGGAACGCGTTGACGGTGCCGAGCGTCGAGGTGTTGAAGACGGTCATCCGGTAGCGGCGCGGGCCGAGCGGGAAGAGCGTCGTGCTGAAGTCGGTGCGCGTGAAGGCCGGGTCGACGTCGACCGGGATGCCGCCGCCGATCACGGGCAGGTTCGGCGTCGCCACGGTGATCGGCGTCCACCTGCCCGTCGTCGGCGCCGGTGTCGCGCTCACCTGCACGTCCGTCTTCGAGCTCGTGTGGCCGCCGCCCGTGGTCAGCACGATGGCCGCGGCGACGCCGCCTCCCACCACCGCGCACACCGCCAGGACACCGGCGAGCTTGGCGCGCCCGCGCCGTGGTCTCATGGCCGCCACGGTACCAATGCCGTCCGGAATCGAGGATCCGGCGCGCCCGGCCGCGGGTACGATGGATGCCGATGGTCGACCGCCTCACAGGCCGCGGGCCGCGTCTCCTGGCCGTGGCGCTCGCCGCGGTCGGGCTCGCGTTCGCGTCCACCGCGGGCGCTGCCGGACAGCCGCAGTGGATCGTCTTCACCGGCAGTCCGCACGGCGGCTTCGGCGCGGAGCAGATCTTCCGGATCTCGGTCTCCGGGACCGGGCTGAAGCAGCTGACTTCCGGGAAGGCGCCGTCGTCGGCGCCGGCGTTCTCGCCCGACGGCACGTCGATCGTCTTCGCGCGGCTCGGCGGCGGGATCTACCGCATGCGCGTCGACGGCACGGGGCTCCGCCGCCTGACGACGAACGGCCGCGACGGGTATCCGACCTGGTCGCCCGACGGCAGGCAGATCGCGTTCATCCGGCCGGTCGGCGCCGGCTGGAAGGTCTTCGTCATGTCGGCGTCCGGCGGCGGTGCGCGGCGGCTGCCGCAGGCGCCTGCGTCCGGCCGCCCGTCCTGGACGCCGCGCGGGCTCGTGATCGTGACCACGGACGGCGACCTGGCGCGGATCGACCCGAGCTCCGGCCGCGTGCTCCACCGCTACGGCGCGCTCATCGACGCCTCGATCGGGCTGACCGCGGCAGCCGTCTCGCCGGACGTCTCGACGGCGACGTTCGTCGGCCCGCGCGCCCCCGACCCCGGCGACAAGGACTGCGGCGACAACCTGCCGTGCCAGCACTACGCGCTCTACATCGAGAATCTCGCGAAGCACAAGTCGCCGCAGCTGCTCGTCAAGAACGCCGGCCCCGCGTCCTTCTCCCGCGACGGCAAGAGCCTCGCCTACGTCGCGCAGAACAAGATCGTGCTGCGCGTCGCCGCGAGCGGCAAGACGACGGCGATCGCGACCGGCAAGGTCGATCCGACGACGAGCACCCCGCCCGCGTGGCAGCCGCGCTGAGCGGCGCCCGCGTCAGGTGACGAAGAAGAAGCCGACGACCTTGGTCTTCGCGGTCGTGCCGACCGCGGACGGCAGCGGCCCGCGGTAGTCGAGGTAGAGCAGCACCCGCTTGCTCGCGTTGCGGGCGAGCTTGACCGCGAAGCCCGTGCCGTGGTGATGCGTCAGCGTCACGTCGCCGAGCGTGAAGACGCGCGACGCGGTGGCGTGGTTCGAGAGGATGAAGATCGCCGTCTGGCCGCGCCGCGCACGCTTCGGCGTCATGGTCACGCCCTTGTCCGTGACGGTGACGCGCACGGTCAGGTAGCCGCCGGGGGCCGTGGTCTGCGGACGGGCAGAGCCGGCGGAGGCGACGCCCAGAGCGACGAGCGACGCGACGAGCAACGGGAGCGCGAACGACCTCAAGCCCCGCCAGGCTAGCAGCGGTTTTCGGGGGTCGCCGTACGATGACGGCGTGCCGTTCACCCGCCGCAACATCAAGGACGACCTCGAGGACATCGGCCATGTCTTCGACGGCGCACCGGGCATCGAGTTCCGCGCGGCGACGAAGCCGCTCGAGCTCGAGCGGGCGGCGCTGAGCCACCAATGGGTCCCGCCCGGAGCCCGGTTCCCGTACGGCCACACGCACCGGACGCAGGAGGAGGTGTACGTCGTCGTGCGGGGGAGCGGCCGGATGAAGATCGACGACGAGGTCGTCGACGTCGTGGAGTGGGACGCGGTGCGCGTCCCGCCGGGCGCGTGGCGCGGCTACGAAGCCGGGCCCGACGGTCTCGAGCTCCTCGTCGTCGGTG
>JBEQUF010000062.1:0-2618 GCA_040349295.1 Actinomycetota bacterium
GGCATCGACAAGCTCGCGCTGACGAAGCTCGACGTGCTGTCCCACTTCGACGAGCTGCCGGTGTGCGTCCGCTACCGGACGCCGAACGGCGAGACGCGCGACTTCCCGGCGCATCAGAGCGACTTCCACTCGGCCGAGCCGGTGTTCGAGACGCTGCCCGGCTGGAGCGAGCCGCTCGAGGGCTGCGCGTCGGTCGACGAGCTGCCGGCGGCCGCGCGGAGCTACGTCGAGTTCGTCGAGCGCGAGCTCGGCGTTCAGGTGACGCTGGTCGGCACGGGCGCCGACCGTGCGTCGGTGCTGACGCGCGCCGCGTAGCAGCGGCCGGTCAGCGCGAACGGGCCGTCCGGGCTGCCGAGCTCGCGACGGATCTCGGTCCGGGCACGGTCCCGGCCCGCGTCGTCGAGCTTCGCGAGCCACGCGCCGGCAGGGCCGACCTGATGCTCGAGCGTCCGCCAGAGCTCGTCGAAGCTGCCGTAGGACGCGGTGATGTCGATCACGCCGGTCGTCACCTCGCCGAACGGCTGCAACAGCCCGACGAGCTCGTCCTGCGTGCGATAGCGCCAGGCTCCCGGCTCCGACCGCTCCGCGTGGATCGTTGTCGCAGCACGGTTGATCGCCGAGAAGAGCTCGAACTCCTCGACGCCCCACATGCAGATCGCGACCGAGCGGGCGACGCGCGCGAGCTCGCGCATGGCGGCGGGCGCGTCCGTCATGAACGCGACGACAAGCTGGGCGAGCGCGTGGTCGAACGTGCCGTCCTCGAACGGCAGCTGCTCGGCCGGCGCGAGATGCGTGTCGATGTCCGGGTGTCGCTGCCGGAGCGTCTCGACGAACTCCGGCGACGGCTCGACCGCGACGACGTCGATGCCGCGTGCGAGCAGCTCGCGCGTCAGCGCGCCCGTGCCCGCGCCGACGTCGACGACGCGCTCGCCCGGGCGGACGCCGGCGAAGTCGGCGAACGGGATCGCGAGCTGGTTCGAGTACCGGCCCATGAAGTCGTCGTACTCCTCGCCGCCGACACGGAAGACCCCGCTCACAGCGCTGCCAGCTCCTCGGGCGTGTTGACGTTCACGAGCATGTTCTCGTCGAGCGCGATCTGCGCAGTGTCCATGGCGGCCAGGACGCTGCGCAACCGGCGTTCGTCGGTGTCGGGGAACGCAGCCGGCCGGATCGCACAGGGAAGCGGCCCGTGCTGCGCGACCGCCGCGTCGCGACAGGCGTCGGCGAGCTCGTGCAGTGCGTCGACCGTGAGCAGCGGCATGTCGACGGGGATGACGACGGCCACGTCGTACCGCGCGGCGCGAAGCCCCGCGGCGATCGCGCCCACCGGGCCTGTGCCGGGATCGCCGAGGCCGCCCGGCCCGACGAGGATCGGCTGCTCGCACGCCCAGCACAGGAGGCGCCACGCGCGCTCGACGAGCGTTACCCCCTCGAACGTCGCGCGTTCCTTCGGCGACCCGAAGCGGCTGCTCCGGCCGCCGGCGAGCAGGATCCCCGTCAGCGCTCGACGCGCCATGGCTCGCTGTAGACGTTCGCGCGACCGTCACGGACGAAGCCGCAGAGCGTGATCCCGCGGTCGCGCGCGAGCTCGACCGCGAGCGACGACGGCGCACCGACGGCTGCGAGCAGGGGGACACCGGCGACGGCCGCCTTCTGCACGAGCTCGAACGACAGCCGTCCGCTTACGCACACGACGCAGTCGTGCAGCGGCAGCCGCTGCTGCAGGAACGCCCAGCCGACGACCTTGTCGAACGCGTTGTGACGCCCGACGTCCTCGCGCACGCAGAGCGGCTCGCCGTCTGCAGCGAAGAGCCCGGTCGCATGCAGCCCGCCGGTCGCCTCGAACGCGGCCTGTGCGCCGCGGAGCCGGTCAGGGAGCGACGACACGAGCGCGAGCGGGACGCGGAGCTGCGACTCGACGCGCACCGCCTCGACGGCGACCGCCTCGAGCGCGCCCTTCCCGCACACGCCGCACGACGACGAGGTGTAGAAGCTGCGCTGCAGCCGCTCGGGGTCGAAACCCGGCGCGTCGACGTCGATCGCGTTGACCGCGAGGTCGTCGGGGACGCGGGCGGCGACGGGACGCAGCCCCTCGGAGAGGCAGAAGCCGAGCGCGAGCTCCTCGTCGTGCCCGGGCGTCCGCATCGTCACCGCCACCGGGCGCCCGCCGATGCGCAGCTCGAGCGGCTCCTCGACGGCAACGTCGTCACGCTCGGAGACGCCGGCAGGCAGCCGGACGACCTCGACCGCGGCGCTCGAGTACGGCGGCGCCTCCATGGCGCAGGACCTTACGCGTCGTTGCGCGACGCGCGGCTGGCGACGAGGTAGTCGAAGACGGCTCGGTAGCCGTTGATCGAGGCTGCGATGTCGCCGGGCCCGACCTCCCCCTCGTCGCGCTCGAGCAGCTCCGTGATCTCCCGTGCGGCGAGGAACTCGGCCACGACCTCCCGCTCGTCGCTGTCGCGCACCACGGGATCGGTGAGCTCGTAGCCCGTCTCCTCGAGCATGCGCGCGACGAGCGCGTCGAGCTCCGGCAGCGCCTCCGCCGGATTCTCGACGAGCTGCTCCTCGAGACCCTGCATCTCGCTCTCCCACTCGTGCCGGTCGAGCCCTGGTTC
>JBEQUF010000069.1:0-15793 GCA_040349295.1 Actinomycetota bacterium
CCTGCTGATCATCGACGACGACATCCGCAACATCTACTCGCTGGCGAGCGGGCTCGAAACGCATGGCGCCGAAGTGATCCACGCCGAGCGCGGCGCCGAGGGCATCGCGCTGCTCGAGCAGAACCCGGGGATCGACGTCGCGCTGATCGACATCATGATGCCGGAGATGGACGGCTACGAGACGATGCGGGCCGTCCGCGACATCCCCGAGTTCAAGCAGCTGCCGATCATCTCGCTGACGGCGAAGGCGATGAAGGGCGACCGGGAGAAGTCGATCGCGTCGGGTGCATCCGATTACATCACGAAGCCCGTCGACACCGACCAGCTGATGTCACTGATGCGGGTGTGGCTCTACCACTAGAACACGTGGAGGGGCTGGAGCCGCCCGTCGCGGCCGACCCGGAGCTCGAGCAGCTCGAGATCGAGCTGCTGCTCGAAGCCGTCTACCGCCGGTACGGCTTCGACTTCCGGCAGTACGCGCAGGCGTCGCTGAAACGACGCCTGTGGCGGCGTGCCTACGCCGAGAACGCGGGCTCGATCTCGGAGCTGCAGGCGAAGCTGCTGCACGAGCCGCAGTCGATGGAGCGCCTCCTGCTCGATCTCTCGATCAACGTCACGTCGATGTTCCGCGACCCGAGCTTCTACCTGACGCTGCGCGAGAAGATCGTCCCGACGCTCCGCACGTATCCGTTCACGCGCATCTGGTGCGCCGGCTGCTCGACGGGCGAGGAGGTCTACTCACTCGCGATCCTGCTGCAGGAGGAGGGCCTGTACGAGCGGACGCGTATCTACGCGACCGACATCAACGAGAACGTCCTGCAGACGGCACGCGACGGCGTCTTCCCGCTCGCGAAGATGCGGCAGTACACGCAGAACTACCTGAACGGCGGCGGCAAGCTCGACTTCTCGCAGTACTACCTCGCGGCGTACGACCACGCGCAGTTCTCGAAGTCGCTGACGGAGAACGTCGTCTTCGCGCAGCACAACCTCGCGATGGACCGCAGCTTCAACGAGTTCAACATGATCCTCTGCCGCAACGTGATGATCTATTTCGACCGCGAGCTGCAGAACCGGGTGCACCGGCTCTTCCACGACAGCCTCGAGATGTTCGGAATCCTGGCGCTCGGGCACAAGGAGTCGCTGTCCTTCACGCCGCTGGCGGAGGCGTACGAGGAGCTCGATGCGGCGGAACGCGTCTACCGGAAGATCCGTTGATCGGTGAACTATGAGGTCATCGTGATCGGCACCTCGTGGGGCGGCCTCGACGCCGTGTCGCGGCTCCTCGACGGCCTCCACGACTCGGTGCGCCAGCCGATCGTCGTCGCGCAGCACCGGTCGGTCGACTCCCAGGACGGCACGCTCGCGGGACTGCTCTCGCAGCACACCCGGCGCACGGTGTGCGACCCGGACGACAAGACCGCGCTCGAGGACTACCACGTGTATCTCTGCCCGCCCGACTACCACGCACTGCTCGAGGACGGGCACGTCGCGCTCTCGACCGACGAGCCGGTGCAGTACGCGCGCCCTTCCGTCGACGTGCTCTTCGAGAGCGCGGCCGACGCCTACGGCGAGCGTGCGATCGGCATCGTCCTCACCGGCGCGAACCAGGACGGCGCGCGCGGCCTCGCCAAGATCAAGGAGCTCGGCGGCGTCGCGATCGTCCAGGATCCGGCCACGTCCACGCGCCGCACGATGCCCGACGCCGCGATCGCGGCGACGCATGCGGACGCGGTGCTGCCGCTCGACGAGATCCCGAAGTTCCTCTACGGACTGGTGTGCGCGTGAGCGCGGCGATCCTCCTCGTCGACGACCGGCAGGAGAACCTGCTCGCGCTCGAGGCGATCCTCGAGCCGCTCGAGCTGGAGCTCGTCTCGGTGCCCTCGGGGACTCAGGCGCTGAAGCAGCTCCTACTGCGAGAGTTCGCCTGCATCCTGCTCGACGTCCAGATGCCCGGCATCGACGGCTTCGAGCTCGCGGAGCTGATCAAGCAGCGCGAGCGCTCCGCGCACATCCCGATCATCTTCGTGACGGCGCTCTCGACCGAGGAGCGGCACGTCTTCCGCGGCTACTCCGCCGGCGCCGTCGACTACATCTTCAAGCCGATCGACGCGGACATCCTGCGCTCGAAGGTGAGCGTGTTCGTCGAGCTCTGGGAGAAGACGCAGCAGCTCACCGAGCAGGCGGCCGAGCTCCACCGCCGCGAGCTGGCCGAGCTCGAGCGCGTCAGCGAGGAGCGCTACCGGTCGCTGGCCGACGCGATGCCGCAGATCGTATGGACGTCGTCGCCGACGGGCGAGACGACCTATCTCAACCGGCAGTGGTTCGAGTACACGGGCACCGAGGACGCGGCGTGGACGGCGGTCGTGCATCCCGACGACCTGCCCGGCGTGATCGCGCACCGGGAGACGACGTTCCCCACCGGCGAGACCTTCGAGGTCGAGTACCGGCTGCGCGCCGGCGACGGGACGTACCGCTGGCACCTCGGCCGCGCCGTCGCGATCCGCGACGAGGCCGGCGAGATCGCGTTCTGGATCGGCACGGCGACCGACATCCACGACCGGAAGCTGATCGAGGAGCAGCGGGCATTCATGATCGCGGCCGGCGACGAGCTCTCGAAGTCGCTCGACTACCGCACGTCGCTGGCGAACGTCGCAGCGCTCGCTGCACGCGAGATCGCGGACTGGTGCACGGTGCACATCGTCGACGGCGACGGCTCCGTCGAGGAGGTCGCGCTCGCGCATCGCGATCCCGCGTTGATCACGTTCGCGCGCGAGCTGCAGGAGCGCTATCCCCCGGACCCGGACGCCGCCACTGGCGTCGCTGCGGTCGTCCGGCGTGGCGAGCCGGAGCTCGTGTCGCACATCTCCGAAGAGATGCTCCGCGCCGCCGCGCGCGACGACCTGCATTTCGACCTGATCCAGCAGCTCGGCCTGAGCTCGTACCTGTGCGTGCCGATGATCGGGCGCACGGGCGTGCTCGGCGCGATCACGCTCGTGTCGTCGAGCCCCGGCATGCAGTTCGACGCAGACGACCTCAAGGTCGCAGCGGAGCTGGCCCGGCGGGCGGCGCTCGCGATCGAGAACGCACGCCTCTACCGCGAGGCCGAGGAGCGCGCAGAGGCCTCACGCGTCCTCGCGTCGATCGACGACGGTGTGCTCCTCGTCGACCGCAGCGGCCGAATCCGGCTCTGGAACGCGGCGGCCGAGCGGATCACCGGCCTCCGGGAGAACGAGGTGCTCGGCCACGCGCTGGCCGAGCTGCTGCCGCGCTGGGCGACCGGCACGACGCTGCTCGAGCTCGGCGAGCGCGAGCTGTGGCTCGACATCTCGGAGGTGGCGACGGAGGACGGCACCGTCTACGCGTTCCGGGACATCACGAGCGAGCGGATCCTCGAGTCGATGCGGCAGGACCTCGTCGCCACCGTCTCGCACGAGCTGCGCACGCCGCTGGCCGCGATCTACGGCGCCGCGCTCACGCTCCGCCGCGACGACGTTGAGCTCGAGCCGACGCTGCAGGGAAAGCTGCTCGAGGTGATCGCCGAGGAGTCGGCTCGACTCTCGGAGATCGTCAACGACCTCCTGCTCGCGAGCCAGCTCGACACCGGGAAGCTGCAGGCGAACGTCACCCCGTGCGACCCGCTCGAGCTCGCGCAGCTCGAGCTCTCGGCGGCCACCGCGCATCTGCCCGAGGCGGTGACGCTGCGCCTCGAGTCGCCGCCGCAGCTGCCGCCGGTCGCCGCCGACCCGGGCCAGCTGCGCCAGGTGCTCTCGAACCTGATCGAGAACGCCGTCAAGTACTCGCCGAACGGCGGCGAGGTGGTCGTCTCGCTCGAGGCGCGCGACCATGTCGTGCGGTTCGCGATCCGCGACTCCGGCCTCGGCATCCCGCGCGCAGAGCAGTCCCGGATCTTCGAGAAGTTCTACCGTCTGGATCCGGACATGAAGCAGGGGGTCGGCGGCACCGGGCTCGGGCTCTACATCTGCCGCGAGCTCGTCCAGCGCGTCGACGGCCGGCTCTGGGTCGAGTCCGACGGCCACAGCGGGTCGACCTTCCTCGTCGAGATCCCGCGCGAGGCGACGAACGGCTCGAACGGGAATCGATCCCGCCGCACGACGGCCGCCGCGGCGTAGCTCGGGGTCGGACCCGGGAGATCCCGGATGCCCCTCGCAGAGGCCGGCAGGCAGACTGGTGCGCATGAATCTCGCCGGCCGCATGGGCCGCTGGAGCGCCCACCACTGGAAGACCGCCACGATCCTCTGGCTCGTCTTCGTCGTGCTCGCGGTCGGCGCCGGCCGCGCCGTCGGGACGTTCAAGCTCAAGGACTCCGAGCAGGCGACGGGCGAGGCGGCCCGGGCCCAGGCGATCCTCTCGAGCGCCGGCTTCAAGTCGCCCGCCTCCGAGAGCGTCCTCGTCGAGTCGCGCACCGGCCTGTCCGCCGGCTCGCCGGCGTTTCGCGCGACCGTCCGCGACGTCGCCGCGGCGCTGAAGCCGATGCCGCAGGTGCAGAACCTGCGCTCGGGCCTCGCCGGCCAGGTGTCGAAGGACGGCAAGGCGGAGCTCGTGCAGTTCGAGGTCCTCGGCGGCTTCGACAAGGGCGACAAGCACGTGCAGCCGGTGCTCGACAAGGTCGCGGCGCTGCAGCGCTCGCACCCGCAGTTCACCGTCGCCGAGTTCGGCATCGCGAGCTCGAACCACGAGCTGAACAAGACGGTCGGCAAGGACTTCCAGAAGGCCGAGCAGCTGTCGCTGCCGATCACCTTCCTCATCCTCCTCTTCGCCTTCGGTGCGTTCGTCGCGGCCGGCGTTCCGGTCCTGCTCGCCTTCACCGCCGTGCTCGGCTCGATCGGCCTCATGCAGCTGACGTCGCATGTCGCGCACGCGTCCGACGCCACCCAGTCGGTGATGCTGCTGATGGGCATGGCGGTCGGCGTCGACTACTCGCTCTTCTACTTGAAGCGCGAGCGGGAGGAGCGCTCGCGCGGACACGAAGGCCACGAGGGGCTGTACCGCGCAGCGGCGACCTCCGGCCAGGCAGTGCTGATCTCCGGCGTCACCGTCCTGATCGCGATGGCCGGGATGCTGTTCGCCGGCTCGAAGATCTTCGTCTCGATCGGCATCGGCGCCATGCTCGTCGTGTTCACGGCGCTGATCGGCTCGCTAACCGTCCTCCCCGCGCTGCTCGGCAAGCTCGGCGACCGGATCGAGCGCGGCATCCGCCAGGTGGCGGCCGCGGGCATCCTCCGCCTGCTGCCGCGCAAGCCGGCCTGGCTCGTGAAGCTGCGCGACACGCCGACGCTCATCGTCCGCGCGAAGGGCAACCGCCACGAGTCGCGCATCTGGGGCGTCATCCTCAAGCGCTCGACCCGGTATCCGCTCGTCGCCCTGCTCCTGTCGGGCGCGATCCTCGTCGTCCTCGCGCTGCCGGTCTTCCGGATGCACACGAAGCTGCTGAGCTTCGCCGACCTGCCGCGCAAGCTGCCGATCATCCAGACCTATCTCAAGATCCAGCAGGAGTTCCCCGGCTCGCCGGCGCCGGCGCACGTCGTCGTGCGCGGCACCGACGTGACCTCGCCGCAGTTCAGACGGGCGTTCGCGCAGCTCGAGCAGCGCGCGCTCGCGACCGGCCAGGTGCACCAGCCGGTCGAGGTGGCCGTCAACCCGGCGAAGACGGTTGCGCGGATCGACATGCCGCTGATCGGCAACGGCGTCGACTCGACTTCGTACCACGCGCTCGGCGTGCTGCGCGACGACGTCATCCCGCCGGTGCTCGCGACGCTGCCGCCCGGCACGCAGGAGGCGGTCACCGGCGACACCGCGGGCTCCTTCGACTTCAACCAGACGATGAAGCACCGGTTCCCGTACGTCTTCGCGTTCGTGCTCGGGCTGGCGTTCCTGCTGCTCCTGCTGACGTTCCGCTCGATCGTCATCCCGATCAAGGCGATCGTGCTCAACCTGCTCTCGGTCGGCGCCGCGTACGGGATCCTCGTCTGGATCTTCCAGGACGGGCACCTGCAGGGCTTCCTCGGCTTCCACTCGAACGGCGCCGTCGTCAGCTGGCTGCCGCTCTTCCTCTTCACCGTGCTGTTCGGGCTCTCGATGGACTACCACGTGTTCATCCTCAGCCGCGTCAAGGAGCTCGTGGACGGCGGCACGCCGACGAGCGAGGCGGTCGAGCGCGGCATCCGCACGACGGCGTCGACGGTGACGAGCGCCGCGGTCGTGATGGTCGCGGTGTTCACGATCTTCGCGACGCTCTCGACCCTCGACATCAAGCAGATGGGGGTCGGGCTCGCGGCGGCGGTGCTCCTCGACGCGACGCTGATCCGCGGCGTGCTCCTGCCCGCGGCGATGAAGCTCCTCGGCGAGTGGAACTGGTATCTGCCGAGCTGGCTCCAGTGGCTGCCGCACTTCAACATCGAGCCGGAGCTGCACGAGCCGTCCCCGGGCCCACCGGCGCTCGCGGATTAGCCGCCCGGTAGATTGCGACCCGCAGGTGGGGGTCGAATCGAAACGCATTCTCGTCGCCGAGGACGACACGGCGTTCCTTGCCGTCCTCGGCACCGTGCTCGGCGCCGATGCGCGCTTCAGCGTCGTGGGCTACGCGCACAACGGTCGCGAGGCGATCGAGCTCGCACGTGCGCTGAAGCCCGACGCCGTCGTCATGGACATCGAGATGCCGGAGGTCGACGGCGTCGAGGCGACCCGCGCGATCGCGCCGGCGATCCCCGTGCTCGCGATCAGCGGGCACGACTACGAGGAGCGCGTGCTCGAGATCCGCCAAGCGGGCGCGGGCGACTACGTCCGCAAGGCGCGGGTCGCCGAGGAGCTCTGCGACGCGCTCGCTGCGCTGCTCCGGCGCGACTAGCGTCTCGCCATGGAGATCGTCGAGCTCGACCTCGCCGCAGTGCGCGAGCACGCCGGCGAGCTGGCGCAGTTGCTGCTGGACGCGCACGCCTCGGGCATGGCGCTCGGCATGGTCGCGCCGCTGACGCGGGAACGAGCGGCCGCCGAATGGGAGCGGCTCGTCGAGTCGCGGCTCGTGCTCGGAGCCGTCGACGACGGCACGATCGTCGGCGCGGGCTGCCTCGCTGTCGGCGCCGGGAACGGCTCGCACCGCGGCGAGATCCAGCGGCTGGCCGTCCGCGGCGACCGGCGAGGCGGCGGTGTCGGCGGACAGCTGCTCGACGCGCTCGTCGAGCGGGCGCGGGCGGCCGGACTCGTGCTCCTGTGGCTGACGACGCACGCCGACACGCGGTCGGATTCGTTCTACGCCGCGCGCGGTTGGACGCGCTACGGCGTCGTCCCACGCTGGTCGCAACGCCCCGACGGCGAGATCGTGGCGAACGCGTTTTTCTATCTGGAGCTGCCGGGTACTCCGGCTGCATGAACCCACTCCGAGGCTTCCCCGGTCACCCCAGTCACCCGCCGCTCACCGACGTCACGATCGGCGCCTACACGTTCGCGCTCGTCGCCGCGATCCTGACGAAGGCGAGCGTCGCTCCCGGCGCCTTCGCGCAGGCGTGGTGGCTCGCGCTCGTCGTCGCGGCCTGCTCGTCGGTGCTGACCGTCTCGACCGGCCTGCTCGACTGGCTCCAGATCTCGTCCGGGACGCCGCTCTGCCGGACGGCCACGCTGCACGCGGTCTCGATGGCCTCGGCGAGCGCCGTCTTCGTGGTCGCGATCGTCGCCTGCCACGACGACTACGTCCACCGCTCGCTCTCCGCGGGCGCGCTGGTCCTGACGATCGCCGGCTTCCTGCTGCTGACGGCCCGCGGCTCGATCGGCGGCTCGATCACGTACGTCCACGGCATGCGGGTGCTCAGCCTGGTCGACGAGCCGACGCACCGCGCGATCGTGCCCGCGCCGTACGAGGAGAAGGAGAAGGCGTCGGCCTAGCCGGCGAAGTGCACCGTCACCCAGATGATCGCCGCGCCGCCGATGTTGGTCAGGCCGGTGAGCAGCTTCGGGTGGCGGTGATGGCTCTCGGGGAGCAGGTCGCTCGCGCCGAGGTAGAGGAAGAACCCGCAGAAGAGCGACAGCACGAGCGCCAGGTGGGCGTCGCTCAGCCCGTAGAGGTACGTCGACGCGACGCCGAGGACCGGCGCGGCGGCGTCGAGCAGGAGCCAGCGGAACGCGAGCAGCCCGTGGCCGCGGTTGCGGAGGATCATCGTCACCGTGTTGATCCCGTCGGAGAAGTCGTGCGCGAGCACCGCGGCCGCGACCACGCCGCCGACGGTGTTCGAGACGTGGAACGCGAGCCCGATGCCGACGCCGTCGAGGAAGCTGTGCAGCGAGAGGCTCGCGGCGCCGAGCGCGCCCGCCGCGGCGTGCCCGTCGTCCTCTTCGGGGTGGAGCAGCAGCACGCGGCTCAGGAACATGAACGCGAAGAAGCCGGCGGCGACGAGCAGCGTCACCGTCTGCGCGGAGAAGCGCGGACGGGCGAGGTCGATCGACTCGGGGAGCAGATCGAAGAGTGCGACGCCGAGCACCGCCCCCGAGCTGAAGCCGAGGATCAGGTGCAGCTTGTCCTGATAGCGCAGCGCGAAGCTGCCGCCCAGGAGGGTCGCCGCGAGCGCCGCGAAGCCGAGTCCGATCGCCATTGCCGCAGGGTGCCTGCGGCGACAACGCTGTTGCAAGTAACTTGCAATTGATGCGGAAGACGCGAGCGAGCCAGCTGGTCGCCGACCTGCTGCGGACGTGGGCGAAGCCGCTCTCGATCCAGGAGATCCACGACCGGGTCCGCGAGCGGCTGCCCGCGACGGCGTACTCGACCGTCTACCGCATCGTCGGCCGGCTCGAGGCCGAGGGCCGCGTGCGACGGATCGACTGGCGCGAGCGCGGCTCGCGATTCGAGTGGGCGGCGCTGCCGCACCACCACCACATCGTCTGCTCGCTCTGCGGGCGGAGCGTCGACATCGACGACGCCGACCTCGGCTTCAGCGAGGAGAAGGTGCGCCGCGCGACCGGCTTCCTGATCGACCACCACTCGATCGAGTTGGAAGGCATCTGCCCCGACTGCCAGCGCTGAGAGCCGGAGGTGGGATTCGAACCCACGACACCTGGTTTACAAAACCAGTGCTCTAACCCCTGAGCTACTCCGGCGCGCGGCAAGTGTAGACGGGCGTTCGAGCCGCAATCGGTTTGCGCGGCAAACCGATTGCGCGCCGTCTAGAGCAGGACTTCGCGCGCCTTCTGGTGCGTGATGATCTTGCGCTTCACGCGCTGGAGGGCGTTGTCGATCGTCTTCGTGTCGCAGCCGAGCTCGGCCGCCATGTCCTCGTAGGACGAGCCCTCGAGGTAGAGGCGGAGCGCGTCCGACTCGAGCGACGAGAGTCCCGTGCCGAGCGAGAAGACGAGCGACTGCAGCTCCTCGGTCGAGATGACCATCACCGGCGGCTCCTGCACCGCAGGCCCGGGCAGCGCGTCGCCGAGCGTGCACTCGCCCTCGGCGTCCTGACCGGCCGGCGTGTGGCTGAACGAGACGTACGTGTTCAGCGGCGAGTGCTTGAAGCGGGTCGCCGTCTTGATCGCCGTGATGATCTGGCGCGTCACGCACAGCTCCGCGAACGAGCGGAACGACGTCTCCTTGTCGGGCCGGAAGTCGCGCACCGCCTTGTAGAGGCCGATCAGCCCCTCCTGCAGGAGGTCGTCGTTGTCGCCGCCGGCGAGGAAGTAGGAGCTCGCCTTCAGGCGGACGAAGCCGGTGTAGCGGCGGATCAGGACGTCCATGGCGCCGGAGTTGCCGTTCCGCGCCTTCAGGACGAGCTGCAGATCCTCAAGCTCTCGTTGAACCCTCTGCGGCGTCTGGGCTGTTGCGGTGCGAGCTGCCACGGAATCCCCCGGGTGTCGTAGGAAGGTGAACCGTCAAGTCTCACCCTCAAGTTGAGGGCGAAGATAGCAAGGGGTCCAAGGAATTACAAGTCCACTTGCAGTGGACCCAACTTGATACGAACGTGTGTTCGGTCGCCTACTGGCGGCCGCGGCGCAGCCGCTCGAGCTTCGCGAGCGTCTCGGCGTCGAGCTTGTCGCGCAGGTCGCCGCGTCCACCCTCTTCGTGCGTCGGCGGCGTCAGCTCCGCGAGGAAGCGGCGGGAGGAGAGCTTGCGCACCTGCACGCCCGCCGTCCCGCGCACGGCTTCGTCGGAGGAGACGACTGCGACCTGCTCGCGCAGCCGGTGCTCGGCGGCGAGCCGCTCGATCGCCGCGTCGGCGTCCTCGGCCCAGCGCACCGCGAGCGGCCCGTGCTGCGCGTCAGCGCCGTGGCCGTCGAAGACGAGCACGCCGCGCGCGCCGCGCGCCGCGACCCACGAGGCGAGCAGGTCGCGCAGCTCCTCCGGCGAGCGGAAGCCGCCGGCGTGCAGGAGGTTGAAGCCGTCGAAGAGATAGAGCGTCGGCTCAGCCACGTTGGCGTCGCGCCTCGTACAGCAGGAGCGCTGCGGCCACGCTGACGTTCAGCGACTCGACCTGCCCGAGCTGCGGGATCGAGACGAAGAGATCGCACGTGCGGCGCACGAGCGGACGCAGCCCCTTCCCCTCCGCGCCGAACACGAGCGCGAGACCGCCCGAGAGATCCGCCTGCCACATCGACGTCCCGTTCTCACCCGCAGCGCCGGCGACCCAGAGCGACCCGGTCTTGATCTCCTCGAGGTAGCGCGCGAGGTTCGTGACGACCGCGATCGGCAGATGCTCGATCGCGCCCGCGGACGCACGCGCGACGGCCGGCGTCACGAGCGCCGCGCCGTGTGCGGGCACGACGATGCCGGTCGCGCCCGCGCCTTCCGCCGACCGGGCGACGGCGCCGAGGTTGCGCGGGTCGCTGACCTGGTCGAGGCAGGCGATGAGCGGCCGGTCGCCGGCCGCGAGCTCGTACGCGTCGGCGTACTTGTACGGCTCGCACCACGCGAGCACGCCCTGGTGGTCGCGCGTCCCCGCCGCGTCGGATAGCTCGCGCTCGAGCTTGACCTGCACCTTCGGCCGCTCGACGGCGCGGAGCCAGTCCTCGGCCTTGACCGCCCGCTCGGTCGCCCAGAGCTCGAGCGCCTCGCGGCGCCCGCGCAGCAGCTCGTGCACCGGCCGGCGGCCGTAGACCTGGTCGCGCGTGCTCACGCGTGGGGAACGAGCTCGTAGCCGCCGGCGACGTCGCGCACGTCCCAGCCGAGCGCCCCGATCTCGTCACGGAGACGGTCGGACTCGGCGAAGTCCTTCGCGGCACGTGCGGCCTTGCGCTGCTCGGCGAGCGCGACGACCTCGGCAGGAGCCTCCGCCCGCGCCGCGAGCGAGTCGAGCCCGAAGAGGGCGAGCGCCCGCTGCAGCAGCGCGTGGTCGCGCCAGCCGTGCAGGACTGCGAGCGCCTCAGGCGTGTTGAAGTCGTCGTCGAGCGCCGCCTCGAAGTCCGCCCAGTCGCCGACGGCCGCCTGCTCGCCGCGGAAGACGTTGCGGAATCCCTCGACCTCGGCCTTCGCCTGCGCGAGCGTCGTCTCGTTGAAGTCGAGCGGCTTCCGCCAGTGGCCGCGCAGGAACAGCATCAGCGCCGTCTCCCGCCCCCAGCGCTCGACGACGCCCTGGATCGTCGTGTCGTTCCCGAGCGACTTCGACATCTTCTCGCCGCCCGACGTGAGCAGGCCGTTGTGCGTCCAGATGTGCGCGAAGTCGTGGCCGAGCGCCTTCGACTGCGCCAGCTCGTTCTCGTGGTGCGGGAAGACGAGGTCGAGGCCGCCGCCGTGGATCTCGAACACGGGCCCGAACGCCTCCTCGGCCATCACCGAGCACTCGATGTGCCAGCCGGGCCGCCCCATGCCCCACGGCGACTCCCACGACGTGTCCTCGCCGGGCTTCGTCGCCTTCCAGAGGGCGAAGTCTTGCGGCGCCCGCTTGAGCGCGTTCGACTCCTCGGGCTCCATCGCGTCGACCTTCTGCCGCGACAGCTCGCCGTACGACGGGGACGTCGCCACCGAGAAGTAGACGTCGCCCCCCGCCTCGTAAGCGGCGCCGCGCGCGATCAGCTCCTCGATGAAATGGACGATCTGCGGGATGTACGCCGTCGCCCGCGGCAGCTCGTCGGGCATGCCGAGCCCGAGCGAGCCCGTGTCCTCGAGGTACCACTGCGTCGCCTGCTCGGCGAGCGCCGCCGACGCACCGGGCGCGGCCTCGTAGATCTTGTCGTTGACGTCGGTGATGTTGTGGACGAGCGTCGCCTCGTAGCCGCGCTCGCGCAGCCACGCGCGCAGCCACATCCCGAGCACGAACGGCCGCGCGTTGCCGATGTGCGCGCGCTGGTAGACCGTCGGGCCGCAGAAGTACATGCGGATCGGGCCCGGCGCCGCCGGCAGCTCCTCGAGCCGTCGCGTCAGCGTGTTGTAGAGCTGCATCGCCCAAGCCTATTGAGCAGCTCGTCACGGGAGAGCGACTCGATCACCGCAGCGAGCTCCGGCCCTCGCTCGCGGCCGGTCAGCGCGAGCCGGACCGCCTTGAGGCTCCCGCCGACCGCCTTCAGCTCGCGGACGACCGACTTCGCGTCGAGGCCGCCCTCGACGAGCTCGACGGCACGCGCGATCGTCTCGGGCGCGTCGACCTCGGCGGCGACCGGATCGAGCACCTGCTCGGCGTACTCGCGCGCCTCCCGCAGGTCGCGCGCCCCGCGCATCGCCGGCACCACCGACACCGGCATCCCGGTCCGTGCGGCCAGCTCGTCGTCCGAGAGCGCGGCGAGGGCCTCGATCGAGAGCCGGCGCAGCCGGGCGAGGTCGAGGTGGACGTCGTGCTTCGGCAGCCCCAGCTCGTCGAGGTACGTGCGTACCGCCTCGCCCGGGATGCCCTCCTCGCGGAGGTCGGCGAGCGAGGACGCACCGTGCCGCTTCGACAGCTTCGTCCCGTCGTCGCCGAGCAGCAGGCCATGGTGGATGTACACCGGCGGCTCGCCGCCGAGCGCCCGGATCAGCGAGGCCTGCAGCTCCTCGTTCGCTCGGTGGTCGGAGCCGCGGATGACGTGGGTGATCCCGAAGTCGAGGTCGTCGACCGCGGAGGCGAGCTGATACGTCGCCGTGCCGTCCGCGCGCAACACGGTCGCGTGACCGAAGCGCAGCGCGCCGTCGGCGTCGGGCTCGCCGACGAGATGGGCGGCCTCGCGATGGCGGACGTGCCGCTCGCTCTGGCGCTGCGGCCCCTCGTCCCAGCCGATCCCGAGCCACTCGAGATCCGTGAGGATCGTCTCGAGCCCGCCGTCGACGTTCCGCGCCGGGTCGGTGTCGTCGATCCGCAGCAGCATCGCCCCGCCGTGCGCGTCGGCGTAGCGGCGGTGCGCGGCCGCGCTACGCGCGTTGCCGAGGTGCAGCGAACCCGTCGGAGACGGCGCGAAACGCACGCGGACCATGGGGTTGACGCTACATCGGCGTCGCCGTAGTCCCGGCGGCTATAGTCCTGACCGGACTACAGGCTGCAAGGCCGGGTCCGTCACTCGCAACCGGTTCCCTCCTGTTTCGAGTGTGCGGTGGGGTCGTCCGCCCAGTCGGCCCCACCGCCCTTACCTCCTCCGCACGAGACCAGTCCGGCCAGGACTAACAAACGCCCGGTCCGGGCGTCTCTACGGGTGTCCAGTAGCACCACAAACGGAGGGGTAACAACTGATGCATAAGCGCCTCTGGCTCCTCGCGGGGGCCGTTCTCGCCGTGGTTTGCGTCGCGGCGACGGCTACCGCGTCGACCAAGGTCTCGAGCTCGGCCACGCTGTCTGCGGCACCGTTCGCCCAGTCCTGGGCGAACGTCCCGAAGACGGCGGCTGCTCGCAAGGCCAAGAGCGTCGTCGTGTTCGGCCAGGAGCAGGACATCGACGGCTTCAACACCTCGCTGACCTGCTGCAACGAGTTCTGGGCCGGCGTCCAGACCGTGCCGGTCATCCGCGGGGCGTACATCGTGAACGACAAGCTCCAGCACATCCTCGACCTCGTGTCGAGCGCGAAGGCGACGAGGACGACGCTGTCGTACACCATCAAGCCGAACGCGAACTGGTACTGGGGCGGCAAGAAGCTGCCGGTCACGTACAAGGACTTCGTCTACACGTGGCAGAACATCGTGAACCCGAAGAACGACCTCGTCGCCCGTGACGGCTACGACCAGATCACCGGGTACACGCACAAGGGCAACAAGCAGATCACGTTCAAGTGGAAGAAGCCGTACGCCGACTGGCAGGACCTCTTCGGCGGCGTCTACCCGTCCGCTGCGCTGGCGGGCCAGGACTTCAACCACATCTGGACGAACCGCATCTGCGGCAACGACGGCAAGCCCGTCTCGGACGGCCCGTTCTACCTCTCGAACTACACGAAGGGGCAGGGCTCGACGCTCCAGGCGAACCCGTTCTGGTACGGCAAGAAGCCGGCCCTGAAGCAGATCGTGTTCAAGATCATCACGGACACGAACACCGAGGTGCAGGCGATGCGCGGCGGCGAGGTCGACGCGATCAACCCGACCTTCGGCGTCAACCTGCTGCCGCTGAAGAGCACCCCGGGCGTCACCTACAACCAGGTGCCGGGCCTCTTCCAGGAGCACATCGACATCGAGTTCGGCAAGCAGGGGCAGCCGCTGCTCCGCGCGCCGTGGATGCGCCAGGCGGTCATGATGGGCATCGACCGCAAGTCGATCATCAAGACGGTGTTCGGCGACCTCGCCGGGAACACCGCCCCGCTCGACAGCATCGTCTACTACCAGTCCGACGCGGCGTACAAGCCGGACTTCTCGAAGTGGAACTACAACCAGACGAAGGCGCTCGCCCTGCTGAAGAAGCACTGCACGGGCGGTCCGTCGACGCCGAACGCGAACAACGACAACTACTGGACGTGCTCGGGGTACCCGGCCAAGTTCCGCTACACGTGGACGGCCGGTAACGCGACGCGCACGACCCAGGAGGCGATCATCAAGGCGCAGCTGCGCGAGATCGGCATCCAGATCGTCGACAACTCGCTGCCCGCGAACGTCGTCTTCGGCCCGACGGGCATCCCGTCCGGCAACTACGACCTCGCGAACTTCGCGTGGGTCACGTCGCCCGACCCCTCCGGCTTCGTGCCGATCTGGAGCTGCGGCGGCGAGTCGAACTACATGAACTACTGCAACCGCAAGGCCACCACGCTGATGGACAAGTCCAACAGCGAGCTCAACCCGACGCTGCGTGCGAAGGACTTCGCGCAGGCGGATGCGCTCATGGCCAACGACATCCCGACGATCCCGATGTACTCGCGGCCCAACCCGCTCATCTGGAAGTCGGACCTCCTCGGCATGAAGAACAACGCGTCGCTCACCGGCTTCGCGTGGAACGTCGAGGACTGGCACTGGAAGTCGTAAGGCGGCAAGCCGATTGCTGAGCAATCGGCTTGGAGGATGACCGAGGGCCCGCGGCAGTAGCCGCGGGCCTTCGTGTCTCGTATCGTCTTGCCCGGACTGTGGCCAAGATCTCCGGCACCGAGGCGGCATTGCTCGCCCTCCTGACCCGCGGCGAGATGTCCGGGTACGACCTGCAGCGCGCCGCGGAGTCCGCCGGCGGCTTCTTCTGGGCGCCGACGAAGAGCCGGATCTACGCCGTGCTCCCCCAGCTCGTCGACCGCGGCTTTGCGACGAGTCGTGAGGTGCAGCAGGTCGGCCGGCCGAACAAGCAGCTGTACAAGATCACGAAGTCGGGCCGCGCGATCGTGCAGGACTGGCTCGAGCAGCCGCCGGTCTTCGAGCCGGAGCGGGCGCCGATGCTGCTGAAGCTGTACTTCGGCGACCTGCTCTCACCCGAGATCCTGCTCGCGCACATCCGCCACATCC
>JBEQUF010000079.1:0-2695 GCA_040349295.1 Actinomycetota bacterium
GCGATCGCGACGAGCAGGGCGCGAAGAGGAACGAGAGCGTCCGCGCCGGCAACCGGCGCTGCACCGACGAGCCGCCGAACGAGCCCACCGCCGCCGGGACGCCCAGGAGCAGCGCGTCGGCCGGCTTCACGTCGCCGTGGACGACGTACGTGATCACGCCTGCGGTGGCCGTGATGCCGATCGCTGCCAGCGAGGTCGCCGTCGCGACGCGCAGGTTCCACTTGGCGGCGAGCAGCAGCAGCGGGACGATGACGATCCCTCCGCCGACTCCGAAGAGCGCGCTGAAGAAGCCTGCCGCCAGGCCGATCAGGACGAACGCCATCCGGACCTATGCTACGAGGGTGGCGCTCGAGGCCGTGACGGATGCTCCGGCGGAGTCGGGGATCTTCCTCGACTTCGACGGCGTGCTCGCGCCGATCGTCGCGCGGCCCGAGGACGCCTATCCGCCTGCCGAGACGCGAGCCGAGCTCGAGCGCCTGGCGGCGACGTACGCGCTCGTGGCGGTCGTCAGCGGGCGGGCGGGCGAGGACGTGCGCGAGCGCGTCGGCGTCGACGGGATCGTCTACGTCGGCTCGCACGGGCTGGAGCTCGACCGGAACGCGGAGCGCTGGCGACGGCAGATCGTCGAGTTCGCGGGCGAGGCGCCGTGGCCGAGAGCCGAGACGGAGCTCAAAGGGCTGTCGGTCGCGTTCCACTTCCGCCACCGCAGCGACGAGCGCGAGGCGGTGCGGGAGCTCGAGGAGCTCGCCGACCGCGCGCGCGACGACGGCCTCGTGGCGCGCTTCGGACGCAAGGTGCTCGAGGTGCTGCCGCCGGTCGGCTCGAACAAGGGCACGGCCGTCCGCAGCCTTCTCGCCGGCGCGGGCCTCTCACGCGCGCTCGTCGCGGGCGACGACACCACCGACCTCGACGCCTTCCGCGCCGTCGAGGAGCTCGAGCACCGCGTCCGCGTCGCCGTGCTCGCGCCGGAGTCGCCCGAGCTGCTCGCGGAGCATGCGGAGCTCGTCGTCGGCGACACGCAGGTCTTTCTCGACGACGTGCTGCGCCGGCTGTGAACGAGCTCGACGCGACGCTGCGGGCGCGCTACGGCGAGCCGGTCGTGCTGCCGTGGCAGGGCGAGATCAGCGAGCTCGAGTGGGGCGTCGCGACGTACAACCCGAACCGCTTCCACGACGTGACGCTCTTCATCCTCGATCCGGCCGAGCGGCTGGCGCTGATCCACAAGCCGCAGTTCGCCGAGGACGTCTGGCGGCCGCCGGGCGGCGGCGTGAAGCCGGGCGAGGATCCGACGGACGCCGCGGTGCGCGAGGCGCTCGAGGAGACGGGGCTGCACGTGCGCCTCGAGCGGTACCTCGTCGTCACCGACGCGGTCTTCCGCAACGGCGGTCGCGTCCTGCCGTGGCAGACGCACGTGCTCCTGGCACGCACGGACGACACCGAGCTGGCCCCCGACGATCCCGTGGAGATCGACGCCGCCCGCTGGGGCACGCTGGACGAGCTGGCCGGGCCGCTGCGCGCGATCCTGCTCGGGACCGGCCGCGCCTTCTGGCACTACCGGGTGGCGCTCCACGACGCCGCGCTTCAGGCCCTGGCGTAGCTACACCTTGTGAGCCCGCACTGCCGTGCCGTAGGCGCAGATCTCCGTCCACTGCGGGCCCATCTCGGACGTGTCGAAGCGCATGGCGACGATCGCGTTCGCGCCCTTCGCCTCGGCCTCCTCGACCATCCGCTCCATCACCTGCTTGCGGCTGTCGATCAGGGCCGTCGTCATGCCCTTCAGCTCGCCGCCGATGATCGACTTCAGCGACGCGCCGATCTGCGAGCCGATGTTCCGCGACCGCACCGTCAGGCCCATCACCTCGCCGTACACCTCGTCGATCTCGTAGCCGGGGATGTCGTTCATCGTCGTGACGATCATCGGTTCAGCACCTCCCATGCTCTGCGGACGTCCGCCTCGGTCGTGCGCGCGTTGCCGATCGCGAGCCGGATCGCGTAGCGGCCGTCCAACTTGGTGTGTGAGAGAAAGATCTCACCGCTGCGGTTCGCGTGCTCGACGATCGCTTCGTTCTCCTCGTCGCTGCCGTTCTTGCGGAAGACGACGAGCGACAGGCGCTGCGGCGCGACGAGCTCCCAGTCCTCGTGCTCCTCGACGAGCTGCGCCACGAGACGCGCCAGCCGGATGTGCTCCCGCTGGAGCGCCCGGAGCTGCTCGGCACCGTAGACGCGCAGGACGGCCCAGAGCTTCAGCGACCGGAAACGGCGGCCGAGTGCGGGGCCGTACTCGGACAGCGCGTACACGTCCTCGGGCGTGCGCAGGTACTCGGGGACGAGCGAGAACGCCGTCCGGAAGTCCTCCGGCCGCGACGTCCAGAGCAGCGAGCAGTCCATCGGCAGCATCAGCCACTTGTGCGGGTTGACGACGAGCGAGTCGGCGAGCTCGACGCCGTCCTGCGACCAGCGCTCCTCCTCGCAGATCCACGCGCTCCCGGCATACGCCGCGTCGACGTGCAGCCAGGCGCCCGCCGCGTGCGCGCGTGCGGCGAGCTCGCGCACCGGGTCGACCGACGCGAACGACGTCGTGCCGACCGTGGCGACGACGCACGCGACGTCCGACAGGTCGGCGGGGAGCCGCATCGCCAGCGACTCGTCGACCGGCTGCTTGCGCAGCTCCATGCCGAGCATCCGCGCCGCCTTC
>JBEQUF010000107.1:0-5369 GCA_040349295.1 Actinomycetota bacterium
GCAACATCGTCATCGGCGGCCAGGGCAACGACGTGATCAACACCGGCTCCGGCGACGACGACATCGTCGGCGGCCACAACGTGGCCGGCGGGCAGGACGGCTCGGACCGCATCGACGCAGGCGCGGGCAACGACGTCGTCGCCGGCGACAACGCGTTCATCCTCCCGAACGGCCTCCACACGAACCCGCTCGACCGGACGCTGACGGGCGACACGATCTACTCGCCGGTCACGAACGCGGACGGCTCGGTCACGTACGTCGCGAACGTCGGCAGCAGCGCGGCCGGCGACCCGACGGGTGCGCTCGAGCGGACGATCACGCTCTTCGACGAGGGCACGACCGACCCGACGCGCTACGGCAACGACACGATCGCCGGCGGCGCGGGCAACGACGAGCTCTTCGGCCAGATGGGCAACGACGTCCTCCAGGGCGACGGCTCGCTGCTCATCCCGGACGCGACGCTCGGCACCGCGAGCGCGCCGGGCCACTCGGTCGGGAACGTCGCGACCGACGGGAACGACTACGTCGAGGGCGGCCCCGGCAACGATCTGATCTTCGGCGGCTACGGCCAGGACGACCTGATCGGCGGCAGCTCGGATCTGTTCCTCAACCCGAGCGCGCCTGCCACGCAGGATCAGCTCCAGGACGGCACCGACGTGATCTTCGGCGGCGACGGCCAGGCCGCGGGCATCAACGACCCGGGCCCGGTGGGCAACGCCGCGGACGCCGACGTGATCGCGGGCGACAACGCCGACGTCTACCGGCTCGTGAACGCGGGCGGGACTGCCTTCCTGACCTACAACTACGACACGTATGGCGGCGCGACGCGGATCATCCCGACCGCGGTGACGCTGATCACGTACAGCCCGTACGGCGACGCGGCATTCACCGCCTGCAACCCGCTCTGGCCGGATCAGTGCGCGGTGTTCCCGGGCACGCACTCGAACGAGGGCGCCGCCGACTTCCTGTACGGCGAGGCCGGCAACGACGTCGTCTACGGCGAGAACGGCGACGACCGCATCTACGGCAACGGCGGCGACGACGAGCTCTTCGGGAACTCGGGCAACGACTGGCTGTCGGGCGGCACCGGCGACGACGGCATGCTCGGCGACGACGGCGTCCTCGAGCTCGGCCGGAACGGCGTCGCGGAGCCGCTGAACAACCTCGCCGCCACGACGCAGGTCACGCTCTCGACCGAGGATCTCGACGGCGGCATCGCGCACGACGGCGACGACATCGCGATCACCGTGAACGTCGTCGGCGCCCTGAACTACACGGCGATCGAGAACCCGTTCTTCGCCGGCGGCAACGACGTGATGTACGGCGGGCTCGGCAACGACTTCATGCACGGCGGTGTCGGCGACGACGCGATGTCCGGTGCAGAGGCGCTCCCGAACTACTACGCGTACACCAACGCGCCGGCGTCGCGCAGCCTCGCCTCGATCGACCCGGTCACCTACCTCTACGTGACGCTGGCGCCGTACTACGTCCAGGGCAACCCGCTGAACTTCAGCTGGATCACGGGCCTGTTCCAGTACTTCGATCCGAGCAACCCGCTCGAGAAGATCACGCTGCCGAACGGCGTCGACTTCCTGCTCAACTTCACGTCGGCGCTCGCCTTCGATCCGCTGGCCAAGAACCCGGACGGCAGCTACGTCTATCCGGACTTCGCGCTCTACGGCATCCAGCCGGTCGTCGACGACGGCCAGGACGTGCTGTTCGGCGACGCCGGCAACGACTGGCTCGTCGGCGGCACCAACCAGGACGTCCTCTTCGGCGGCTGGGGCAACGACCTCCTGCAGGCCGACGACAACCTCGACTCGACCAAGGTGACGACCCTCGGCGGCGCGCCGGTCACGGCCGCGAGCCTCTGCAGCCTCGCGCTCTCGTACACGTCCAACACGCGCGACACGAACGAGTGGTGCAACGACCTCAACCAGGCGCTGACGCAGGGGCATGGCTGGTTCGCCCCGACGGCTGCGCAGGTCGCGAACTCGATCGACGAGGTCGGCGAGGAGATCTCCGGCAACATCGGCTGCGACTTCACCGCAGACGAGGCTGCGACGCTGCTGCGGCTGCTGCAGGGGCTGAAGCCGGCCGGCTACTACGACCCGAACGCGAACGACATCGTCGATCCGCGCGGCACGACGCCGACGTTCGCCGACATCGCCTACGGCGGCGAGGGCTTCGACATCCTGATCGCGAACACGGCGTCCGACCGGCTGCTCGGCTGGAACGACCCGTCGACGGTCTACTACTACCCGTGGGAGGGCAACGCCGACGACGTCGTCATCCACGGCGGCCCGCGCGCCGAGCTCGACGAGTTCGTGCTCGACCTCGGCCTGGCGCTCGGCGACGACCCGACGCGGCCGGAAGTGCAGCCGTGGACATGGGTCGGCGGCTGGGATGCCGGGCTGCGGAACGGCGAGCCGTTCGGCGAGCTCGGCCTCTTCCCGAACGGCGACCCGGGCAGCGCCTGGTGGTACGGCGCGCCGTTCCGGCCCGACCCCGGCTTCTGCGACGGCTGGTTCGGCCCGGGCCACGGCAACTGCAACTGGTGGTTCGGCCCGCAGCCGGGTGTGCCGGGTGGCACGTGCGGCTGGTGGAGCGGCCCGAACCCGTACCTCAACAACCCGAACGCGAACCCGTGCGGCGGCTGGTACGGCCCGAACCCGGCGCCCGCCCCGTGCGGCCCCGGCAACTCGCCGTGCGACTGGTGGTGGAACGGCCACGACGCCAACTGGTGGAACGGCCATCCGTGGTGGGGCCCGGGCTGGCACGGCGGCCAGAACCCCGGCCTGCACGTCGAGGGCAACCCGGATTCGGGTCGCTGCGACGGCCCGCACTGCGGGGACAACCTGCAGCGGTCGCTCGGCCTGATCGTCGTCAACACGCCGACCGCCGACATCTCGGATCTCGAGGCGTTCGAGCATGGCAACGGCCATCTCGACCGCATCTCCTTCCCGGTGCACCCGCCGGTCGACCCGCGCTACCTCGGCAACTTCGGCGACGACGCCGAGGCGCTCCTGCAGCGGATCGTCATCCGCGGTCAGATGACCGTCGCCGAGCAGAACACGCTCTCGTGGGGCGCGGCATACGTCCTCAACACGCTCATCGCGTACGGCTGGCTGCAGCGCGACAGCAAGGGCGTCGTCACGCCGACCGACCAGCTGTGGCTGCAGATCGACCTGGCGAACGCCCCGACGATCACGTCGATCACGCGCACGTCGACGCCGACGACCCCGATCACGGTCACCGGCCACGGCGACGCGACCGACCTGATCCAGCTCTACAACTACGGCGTCGCCATCGCCGGCGCGACGGGCATCGTCGACGCCAACGGCAACTGGACGATCACGCTGACCCTCACCGACGTCGGCGACAAGAACATCACCGCGACGCAGACGGTCGAGCAGCTCCCGCACGTCGGCCTCACGAGCGCGCAGGGCAACCAGGTCGACGAGGACGTCTATCCGGACGCGCCGGTGATCACGGGCAACACGACGCCCGGCCCGGGCCTGCCGAACGCGGCCGTCACGATCTCCGGCACCGGCGTCGCCGGCTACACGCTCTCGCTCTACGACGGCAACCGCCTGATCGGCTCGACGACGATCTCCGGCGCCGGCACCTGGTCGATCACGGTCAGCCTCGGCGTCGGCCAGCACAACCTGAGCGCGACGCAGACCTCGGGCAACGTGGTCGGCGGCCGCTACACGAGCGACTCGAGCTCGGTCGACTCGGTGACGGTCTACGCGCCGCCGCCGGCCCCGTCGATCACGAGCGGCAGCATCAACGTCATCTCGGGCCGCACGTTCACGGTCTCCGGCAAGGCGAACCCGAACGCGACGATCCTGCTCTACGACGGCAGCACGCTGCTGGCGCTGCCGACGATCGTCGCCGACGGCTCGGGCAACTGGTCGGCCAACGTCTCGTTCGCGACGCCGTCGACGCACACGCTGACCGCGAAGCAGATCGACGCGACCTCCGGCTTCACGAGCACGACGGCGAGCGGCTCGGTGACGATCAAGGTCTACGCGCAGCCGGCGGCGCCGACGATCACCGCCGTCTCGACGCCGTCCGCGACGAGCACGACCACGACGGTCACGGTCACGGGCACCGGCGTCAACGGCTACGCGATCCAGATCCTCGACAACGGCGTCGCGATCCCGACGAACAGCGTCCACTGGAGCGGCAGCACCTGGACGGCGACCGTCTCGCTGGCGCCCGGCGTGCACAGCCTCTCGGCGACGCAGACGCAGGTCGCAGGCGTCACGAGCGACCCGGGCAACACCTTCACCGTGACGGTGACGCCGTCGGCGCCGACGAGCCTCGGCGCCCCGGCGAACGTCGTGTCGGGCAGCGCCTTCACGGTCAGCGGCCGCGGCATCGCGGGCGGCACGGTGACGCTCTACGACAACGGCGTCGCACTCGCGCTGCCGACGATCACGGTCGACGCCTCGGGCAACTGGTCGGCCACGGTCGTCCTCGGCAGCACCGGAAACCACACGCTGACCGCCAGCGAGACCGTGGCGGGCGTCGCGAGCGCCGTCAGCAGCGGCGTCGTCGTCAAGGTCGTCGCCCCGCCGGCCGTCCCGGTGATCACGAGCACGAGCGTCTCCTTCGGCACCGTCACCGTGAACGGCACCGGCACCGCCGGTCAGACGATCACGGTGTACGTCAACGGCAGCGCGGTCGGGACGGCGACGGTGGCGTCGAACGGCAAGTGGTCGCTCTCGACGCACCTCTCGCACGGCAGCTACACGATCACGTCGACCCAGACGCTCTACAACGGCACGAGCGGCCCGAGCAACGCCGTCACCGTCTCGGTCTAGGCGAGCCGGGCCGATCGCCATACTGCGGGCGTGAAGCTCGTGTGGTTCGTGCCCGAGGACGCGCTCGACGCGACGCGTGACGCCGTGTTCGCGGCCGGTGCGGGGCGGATCGGCGACTACGAGCGCTGCTCGTGGTACACGGCGGGCACGGGGACGTTCCGTCCCGGCGAGGGCGCGAAGCCGGCCGTCGGCGAGGTGGGGCGAGAGGAGCGCATCCCGGAGCTGCGCGTCGAGACCGTCGTCCCGGACGCGCTCGCGGCCGAGGTCGTCCGTGCGCTCGTCGCGGCGCACCCGTACGAGGAGGTCGCGTACGAGCTGTACCCGCTGATCGAGGTCGGGGCGTGAGCGTCAAGCTCTTCACCGACGGCGGCGCGCGCGGCAATCCGGGGCCGGCCGCGTACGGCTTCGTCCTCGAGGCGGAGGACGGCTCGGTGCTCGCCGCACGCGGCGAGCGGATCGGGATCGCGACGAACAACGTCGCCGAGTACACGGCGCTGATCGAGGGGCTGCGGCAGGCGGTCGAGCTCGGCCTGCCGG
>JBEQUF010000113.1:0-3119 GCA_040349295.1 Actinomycetota bacterium
GAGCGTGATCCCGAGCAGCGGAAGCAGCCGGCGGTGGAGCGATCCCGCCTCGCGGCTCCCCGGCGACACCTCGACGCCGGGGTTGTCCGCCGCGACGGCGGTGACGCCGCAGTCCCAGAGCCACCGCGCCATCGACTCGTCGGCGGCGAGGCCGGCGAAGTCGTGCGACAGCGCCGCGTCGGCGCGGCCCTCCTCGTCGAGCTGGAGGTAGGCGCCGATCCAGCCGAAGCGCACGCAGAGGACATCGTGCGGCTGCAGCTCGACGCCCTGCGCGGCCGCGACCTCGTCGAGCGTCTCCGGCGCGACGGAGTGCGACTCGAACGGGTCGTCGACCACGCTGCCGAGGTCGAGCAGCACGCCGCGTCCGACGATTCCGCGCTTCGCCCAGGTCTCGATGCCGAGCGGCCCGCCGCCCGCGACGATCGCGGCGTCGTCGGTGCGCCCGCCGAAGTGCCCGTGCTCGCGCGCCTGGATGTGGCGCAGACCGTCCCAGTGCGTCGAGCTCTGCAGGAAGAAGTTGTCGAGCCGGTCGTCCCAGGTGTTCCGGTCGGCGCGGAAGACCGTGTGCTCGAGCGCCTCGCGGCCGTAGAGCGGCGGGTCGATCGCCGTCAGCGGCACGGTCAGCCCGACGACGTCGCCGTCCTGCACGGCGGCGATGCCGCGCAGGACGTCGGGCCGGGCCAGCCGACCGATCGCGCCGAGCTCGTCGCCCGCGCCGAAGACGTCCCACGCGTGCCGCAGCCCGAGCGGCTCGAGCAGCGGGAGCTCGTCGAACGCCGGGCGGTCGTCGGTCATGTCTCGTCGCCGCGGAAGCGTGCGATCGCTGCCTTGAGCCCGTGCTCCTTGATCGAGTCGGACATCTCGACGATCGGCGTCGAGAAGTGGAGCAGCGCGTCCGTCTCGGCGCCCATCGGGACGATCGTCCGGAAGCCCATCACGTCGGCGACGCGGTTGATCGCGATCTTCTTCATCCGCAGCACCGGCGCAGGGATGCGCGCGATCTCCGTCGCGAGCCTGCGCACGTCGTCCTCGAGCTCGGCCGCGGGCACGGCGTAGTTCGCCCACCCCCACTCCGAGGCGGTCGTGCCGCTGATCTTGCTGCCGGCGACGAACGACATCTGCTTCGCCCGCTTCGGCCCGACGAGCGGCACCCACAACGGCGTGATGTACCCGCCGCCCATCGGCAGCGACGGCAGCCCGATCACCGCGTCGTCCGCGACGACCGTGATGTCGCAGAAGACGCAGAGCTGGCTGGCGCCGGCGAGGCAGTACCCGTGCACGCTCGCGATCACGGGCTTCGGGTGGTCCCAGATCTGCAGGAACCGCTCCAGATGCTTCGCGTGCGCGTCGTAGTCCTCGACGATGTCGCGATGCTCCGCGACGGCGGACTCGTCGCGCTCGATGTCGTAGCCGGACGAGAACGCCCGCCCGGCGCCGCGGATCGCGATCACCCGGGTGTCGTCGTCGCGCGCGAGCGCGTCGAGCGCCTCGCTGAGCTCGCGGAGCAGCGTCGCGTTCATGGCGTTCAACCGCTCGGGACGGTTGAGCGTCAGCCACGTGAGCGGGCCGTCCCGCTCGAGCAGGAGCGTCTCGTACGTCGGCAGCGCGGTCACGCTCAGACCTCGGCCGCCTGCTGCGGGCCGTCGACGAGCGGCAGCCAGCCGCCGCGCTTCTGCGGTCCGCCGAACGGCCCGTCGCGCCATTCGACCGCCTCCCGGATGCCGTCCGACTGCAGCCGCTCGAAGAACTCGTGCGCGCGGCCGGTGCTGTGTGCGAGGTGGTTGTAGATCATCCCCGTCTTCAGCAGCGCCTCCATGCCGAGCACCTCGTACATGCTGTTGATCGCTTCCTTGTAGAGCGACAGCGTCTCGTAGCCGACGTTCGCGACGCGCTTCGCCAGCCAGTCGACGTACGACTCGAGCTCGTCGGTCGGCACCGACTTCGTGACCATGCCGATCTCCTCGGCCTTCTTCCCGTCGATCGAGTCGCCGGTGAAGAGCATCAACTTCGTCCAGCGCGGGCCGAGAGTCGCGGCCCAGAACCCGAGGAAGGGCTCGAAGCCGAGCGCGCGCGCCTCGGGGCTGCCGATCCGCGCGTCGTCCTCGATGACGACGATGTCGGACGCGGCCATCAGCGTGATGCCGCCGCCGATGCAGTAGCCGTGCACCTGGAGGATGATCGGCTTCGGGAACTGCCAGAGCGACTGGTAGAGGAAGCGGCCGATGCGCAGGCTGTTCTGCCGGTCGTCGTAGGCGCTGCCGCCGAAGACGTTGTTGATCTGGCTGAGGTCGCCGCCGCTCGTCAGGCTCTTGCCGTTGCCCTTGATGACGATCGCGGAGACGTCGTTGTCGGCACGGAGCGACTCGAGCGCCGAGACGAAGTCCGCGCGCCAGTCGTCGTTCATCGGGTTGTTCTGGTCCGGCTTGTCGAAGACGATCCGGGCGACGCCCGGCTCGCGCTCGACGTAGATCGTGCCGTTCGGCATCGTCGCCTTCTCCGCTGCCATCACTGACCTCCTGGCTGTGCGTTCGTGTTCAGGAATGCCTCGACGGACGAGCGGTGCTCCTCGGTCGAGTAACAGATCGCCTGTGCGGCGGCGGACCGCGCAAAGACCTCTTCGCGTGTGGATTCGAAGCTTCGGTTGAGGATCGCCTTCGCGAGCGCGATCGCCGTCGGCGAGCGCTGCGCGTACTCGTCCGCGAGCGCGACGGCGGCGTCGACGAGCTCTGCGGCCGGCAGCGCGCGGTCGGCGATGCCGAGCTCGACGGCCTCGTCCGCCGGCACGCGGCGGCCCGAGAACACGAGCTCCTTCGCGCGCGCGAGGCCGACGCGCCTCGGCAGCGAGTACATGCCGCCGCCGTCGGGGACGAGCCCGCGCTCGATGAACGCCGTCGCGAAGAACGCCGTGTCGGCGACGAGCACGAAGTCGCAGGCGAGGGCGAGGTCGAAGCCGATCCCGACCGCAGGCCCGTTGACGGCCGCGATCGTGACGACGCCGAGATCCTGCAGCGTCGTGATCAGCCGCTGCGTCGCCGCGAGGCGGCGCCAGCCGGCGACGACCGGGCCGGCGGGGTCGGAGAGCCGCGCCTGCATGCCCGTGATGTCGCCGCCCGAGCAGA
>JBEQUF010000118.1:0-9668 GCA_040349295.1 Actinomycetota bacterium
CCTCTGGCCCTCGCGGCGCCGCGCCGACCTGCGACGCGCCGCCGCCTCGGCGATCGACCGCATCGTCGACGTGCTCGAGACGGGTGACGGCGTCGACGAGGCCCGGACGACGGTGCAGGCGCTCGAGCGGAGCTTCCTCGGCTCGCAGCACCGGCCCGCCGGACCGACGGCCGCGACGGCGGCGCTCGTCTCGGCCCCGGACGAGCTCTCGTGGCTGCTCGGGTTCCTGCCCGTGCAGGCCGAGACCGACGAGGAGGAGGAGGCGCTCGCGGCCGTCGCGTCGGTCCTGCGGGCGAGCGCCGGCCGGCTGCGCGGCGGCGACGTGCACGCCGACTTCGCCCGTCTCGAGCGGGCGCGGGAAGCGCTCGCCGAGTCGACGGCGCAGCACCTGCCCGAGCTGTCGGAGCAGCGCGAGGTCGGCCGCGCCTTCCGCATGCGCGCCGTCACCTCCGCGTCGGAGCACCTCGCGGCGTACGCGATGCGCGCGACCGGCGGCAACCTGCCGCCGGTCGACCGCGTCGGCGCGACCACGTCGACCGCGCGCGCCGCCGAGCAGCTCCTGCTCGAGCACGCGAGCCCGCGCTCGATCTGGCTGCAGAACAGCCTCCGCGCCGCGGTGGCGCTCGCGGTCGCCGTGTACGTCGCGCAGCGTGCGGGCCTCCACTACGCCTTCTGGGTCGTGCTGGGGACGCTCTCCGTGCTCCGCTCGAACGCGCTCGGCACGGGCCGCTCGGTCGTCGGGGCGCTCGCCGGCACGACCGCCGGCATCGTCGTCGGCGGCGCGCTCGTGGCGGCGATCGGCACGCACACGGCGGTGCTGTGGGCGCTGCTGCCGGTCGGGATCCTGATCGCCGCCTATGCGCCGCGCGCCGTCTCGTTCGCGGCGGGCCAGGCGGGCTTCACGATCGTGCTCTTCGTCCTCTTCAACCTCATCCAGCCCGTCGGCTGGCGGATCGGCGTCGTCCGCGTCGAGGACATCGCGATCGGCTGCGGCGTCAGCCTCGGCGTCGGTCTCCTGTTCTGGCCCCGCGGGACGGCCCGCCTCCTGCGCGCCGATCTCGCCGACGCCTACGCGACGGCGGCCGACTACCTGCTCGCCGCGCTCAACGAGCTGATCGGGACGGGCGGCCGCGACGAGACCGAGCGGCACGCGACGGCCGTCGACACCTCGCTCCACCGGCTCGACGACACGTTCCGCCAGTACGTCGCCGAGCGGAGCGCGACGCCGGTGCGCGTCGAGGACGTGGCCGCGCTCGTCGGCGGCGCGACGCGCGTCCGCCGCGCGGCGTCGTCGCTCGACGAGTTCGCGCGGCTGACGCCGGCGAACACGTGCGCCCTCCATCTCGCGGCGGAGGCGAACGCCCTGCACACGTGGTTCGTCGCCTTCGGCGACTCGCTCGTCCGCGGCCGGACGGTCGGGCCGCCGCACCTGCGCGACGAGCGGGGGCGGCAGGCGCTCTTCGACTGCGCGCGCGGAGCCGACCCCGGCGACCGGCGTCCGGCGCTCCGGCTCGTCTCGGCGATCGAGTACGTCGAGGGCCTGCGCGCGCTCGAGACCCATCTCGGCGAGCGCGCGAACGCGTTGGCCTAGCCGCTGCAAGATCTTGCAGTAATCTTGCGCAATGGCAGGCAAGCTCGCCGACGTCGCCAAGCAGGCCGGAGTCAGCGAGGCGACGGTCAGCCGCGTCCTCAACGGCAAGCCGGGGATCTCCGACACGACCCGCGCGGCCGTCCTGACGGCGCTCGACGTCATCGGCTACGAGCGGCCGACGCACCTGCGCGTCCGGCGTGCGCGCATGGTCGGGCTCGTCGTCCCCGAGCTCCAGAACCCGATCTTCCCCGCGCTCGCCGAGGTGGTCGCCGGCGCGCTCGCCCAGCGCGGGTTCAACGCCGTCCTCTGCACGCGGACGGGCTCGATGTCGGAGGCGGAGTACGTCGACATGCTGCTCGAGCGGCAGGTCTCCGGGATGGTCTTCGCCGGCGGCCAGTACGCCGAGGCCGACGCACCGCACGACCACTACGCGCGGCTGCTGAAGCTGCGGCTGCCGGTCGTGCTCGTCAACGCAGCGGCGGAACACCTGGATTTTCCGCGAGTTTCGACCGACGACGCGGTCGCGATGCAGCAGGCGTACGCGCACCTCGCCTACCTCGGCCACGAGCGGATCGGCGTCGTCCTCGGGCCGCCCGACCACGTGCCGTCGATGCGGAAGCTCGAGGCGTACGAGCGGCTGACCGGGACGGACAGCTTCGTCGAGCGGACGCGCTTCTCGCTCGAGGGCGGCCACGCCGCCGCCGCCCGGCTGCTCCAGGACGGCGTGACGGGGATCATCTGCGCGAGCGACCCGCTGGCGCTCGGGGCGATCCGCGCCGTCCGCCGCGCGGGCAAGTCGGTGCCCCACGACGTGTCGGTCGTCGGCTACGACGACTCCGCCTTCATGAGCGTCACCGACCCGCCGCTCACCACCGTCCGGCAGCCGATCGAGGCGATCGGCCGGGCGGCGGTGGAGATGCTCGCGGGCCAGATCGAGGGCTCGTCCGTCTCCGCGGACGAGCTGTTCTTCGAGCCGGAGATCGTCGCCAGGGGGTCGACCGCCGCCGCGCCGAAGTAGAGAAGTACGAAATTTTGCGAATTTCGTACGACTCTTGCATTCATTTGTCGGGACTCGTAACGTCCTGTGTGGTGAATGCGACGCTGCAACTCGCCGAGCCCGTCGCGGGGCGTGCGATCCGCTGGTGGCGGCACGCCGTCGTCTACCAGGTCTACGTCCGCAGCTTCTGCGACGCCAACGGCGACGGCGTCGGCGATCTGGCCGGCGTCCGCGCGCATTTGCCGTACCTCGCCGACCTCGGCGTCGACGCGCTCTGGTTCAACCCCTGGTACGCGTCGCCGCAGGCGGACGCGGGCTACGACATCTCCGATTACCGGGCGATCGATCCCGCCTACGGAACGCTCGCCGAGGCCGAGCGTCTGATCGGAGCAGCCCGCGAGCTCGGGATCCGGACGATCGTGGACATCGTCCCGAACCACGTGTCCAGTGAGCACCCGTGGTTCCGCGCCGCCCTCCGCGCGGAGCCCGGGTCGCCCGAGCGCGCACGGTTCTGGTTCCGGCCGGGCCGCGGCTTCGGCGGCGAGCTGCCGCCGAACGACTGGCAGTCGATCTTCGGCGGCCCCGCCTGGACGCGCGTCGCCGACGGCGAGTGGTATCTCCATCTCTTCGCGCCCGAGCAGCCGGACCTCAACTGGACGCACCCGGAGATCCAGGCGGAGCACGAGGACGTGCTGCGGTTCTGGTTCGACCGCGGCGCCGCCGGCGTCCGCATCGACTCGGCCGCACTGCTCGACAAGGACCCGGCGCTCGCCGAGATCCGCGACGGCGAGCCGCATCCCTTCATGGACCGCGACGCGATCCACGAGATCTACCGCGGCTGGCGCGCGGTCGCCGACGCCTACGACGAGCCGCGCGTGCTCGTCGGCGAGGTGTGGCTGCCCGACGCCGAGCGGCTCGCCCGCTACCTCCGGCCGGACGAGCTGCACACCGCCTTCAACTTCGACTTCCTCGCGTGCCCGTGGCAGCCCGGGAAGCTCCGCGCGTCGATCGACGCCGCGCTCGCGTCGCACGCGCCGGTCGAGGCGCCGGCGACGTGGGTGCTGTCGAACCACGACGTCACGCGGCCGGTGACGCGGTACGGCCGCGAGGACACGTCCTTCTCCTTCGAGGCGAAGCGCGACGGGACGCCGCCGTCCGATCTCGAGCGCGGCACGCGCCGTGCGCGCGCCGCCGCACTGCTCGCGATGGCGCTGCCGGGCTCGCTCTACGTCTACCAGGGCGAGGAGCTCGGGCTGCCCGAGGTCGAGGACATCCCCGACGACCGCCGGCGCGACCCGATGTGGTACCGGTCGAACGGCGCCGACCCGGGCCGCGACGGCTGTCGCACGCCGATGCCGTGGAGCGGCGACCGGCCCACGTACGGCTTCAGCCCCGCGGGGGCGGAGCGCAGCTGGCTCGACCAGCCCGAAGGCTGGGGGCCGCTGACCGTCGAGGCCCAGTCGGCGGATCCGGGGTCGATGCTCACGCTCTACCGCGCGGGCCTCGCGCTGCGTCGCGGCGCGCCCTGGGGCGAGGCCGACGACGTCGAGTGGCTGCCGTCGCCGCCGTCCGTCCTCGCGTTCTCGCGCGGGCCTTTCACCTGTCTCGTCAACTTCGGGCCGGAGCCGATTCCGCTGCTTCCCGGCCATCACATCCTCATCGCGAGCAACGACCTGCAAGGAGGTGCGGTTCCCCAAGACACCACGGTCTGGCTCCGCCAGGCAGATGATTTCGATCAGGTCAACGGAAAGGAGTAGGACGATGAGGTCCACTCGCAGGACCATGACGGTCGCCGTGGCCGTGGGGTGCTTGCTGATCGCCAGCGCGACCGCCGCGGCCGGGACGAACCGCCACGCGGCGTCGGTCACGATCAGCGTCGTGTCGCTCATCCCCGGTAGCTCGGACGCCGCGATCCAGCAGTTCAACCAGCAGGTCGCCGAGTTCGAGAAGGCGAACCCCGGCATCACGGTCAAGCCGGTCGAGTATCAGTGGACCGGCCCGACGTTCGCCGCGAAGCTCGCGGCCGGAACGCTGCCGACCGTCTTCGAGGTCCCGTTCACCGACGCGCGCACGCTCGGTGACAACGGCCAGCTGGCCGATCTCTCGAGCTACGTCAAGAAGCTCCCGTACTTCAAGAAGTACAACCCCGCCGTGCTCGCAGAGGGCACGACGTCGAAGGGCAAGATCGTCGCGCTGCCGAAGGGCGCGTACGCACAGGCGCTCCACTACAACCGCAAGCTGTTCCAGCAGGCCGGCCTGAACCCGAACAAGCCGCCGGCGACCTGGGGCCAGGTTGCGACCGACGCGAAGATCATCGCGCAGAAGACCGGCAAGGCGGGCTACGCCGAGATGGCGAAGAACGACAACACCGCGGGCTGGATCCTGACGACGGTCGTCTACTCGCTCGGCGGGCGCATGGAGAAGGGCACCGGCACGAGCGCGACCGCGACGCTCAACGGGCCGCTCACCGTGCAGGCGCTGAACATGCTGAAGAAGATGCGCTGGACGGACAACTCGATGGGCTCGAACTTCAGCATGGGGTGGAGTGACATCAACCAGCAGTTCGCCGCCGGCAACATCGGCATGTACATCAGCGGCTCGGACGTGTACACCAACCTCGTGCAGGCGAGCAACATCGACCCGAGCATCTACGGGCTCGCACCGATCCCGCTCGGCAGCAGCAAGAACGCCGGCGTCCTCGGCGGCGGCACGCTCGTCGCGGTGCGGCCGGACGCGAACGCCGCGCAGAAGACGGCGGCCGTGAAGTGGATCGACTTCTTCTACGAGCAGCCGCTCGTCAGCAAGGCGCAGGCGGTCCGCAACGCGCAGACCCTCGTCGCGAACAAGCAGCCGGTCGGCGTGCCCGCCCTGCCGCTCTTCAACCTGGCCCAGTACAACCTGGCGAACACGTGGATCAAGCCGTACATCAACGTGCCGCTCGGTCAGATGAAGCCGTTCACGACCGGGGTCTTCAAGCAGACCCTCATCCCGGAGCCGGCGGCGGCGACGCAGAGCGTGTACCACGCGCTCGACCCCGTCGTGCAGGCCGTGCTGACGGACAAGAACGCCGACATCGTCAGCCTGCTCTCGCAGGCCAACAGCGCAGCCCAGAGCGCAATCTCGAGCGGCGGCTGACGATCACGTAGGTCAGATGGCAGCCCTCGAGGCGACATCACGTTCCACCCGAAGCGACGAGCGCCGCCACGTGCGGCGCTCGTCGCCGCTCCGCTGGCTCCGTGACGGCGGGCTCGCGACGCTCGTGTTCGCGCTCCCGTTGCTCTTCGTCTTCGGTGCGTTCTCGTGGTACCCGATCGTCCGCACCGTCCTGATGTCGCTGCAGCACACGAACCTCGTGCAGCCGGCGACCTGGGTCGGCCTCGCGAACTTCCGCGCGGTGATCCACGATCCGATGCTGCCGATCGCGGTGAAGAACACCGCGTACTTCGCGGCGCTCGCACTCGTCATCGGCTATCCCGTGCCGCTGATCGCGGCGGTGCTGATGAGCGAGGTGCGCAAGCGTCGCGGGATCTACACGACGCTCGCGTATCTCCCCGTCGTCATCCCGCCGGTCGTTGCCGTGCTGCTCTGGAAGACGTTCTACGACCCGAGCTCGACCGGCGTCTTCAACACGATGCTCGGCTGGGTCGGCATCTCGCCGCAGCCGTGGCTGCAGTCGCAGCACTCGGCGATGCCGTCGCTCGTGTTCGAGTCGACGTGGGCGAACGCGGGCGGCACGGTGATCATCTACCTCGCGGCGCTGACGAGCGTGCGCAGCGAGCTGTACGAAGCGGCGTCGGTCGACGGCGCCGGCCTGCTGCGCAAGGTGTGGCATGTGACGCTGCCGCAGCTTCGCGGCGTGCTGCTCGTGACGATGATCCTGCAGATCATCGGGACGGCGCAGGTCTTCCTCGAGCCGTACCTGTTCACTTCCGGCGGGCCGGCCAACTCGACGATGACGGTGCTGCTCCTGATCTACAACTACGCCTTCGGCAACTCCCTCGGCGGCGACTACGGGAAGGCGACCGCGCTCAGCCTGATGCTGGCCGTGTTCCTTGCGCTCTTCTCGTGGCTCTATCTCCGGGCGACGCGTTCGTGGAGCACCGAATGAGCGACGACGAGCGCCCCGCACGGATCATCTCGGACAGCGAGTGGCGGCGCCCCGGTGTCCGCTGGAGCGTCCGGTCGCTGCACATCCTGCTCCTCGTCAGCGTCGTCGTCTTCGGACTCGGGCCGATCGTCTGGCTCGCCAAGGCCGCGATCACGCCGACGAACGACACGATCACGCACCCGATGGCGTTCTTCACGCACGGGTTCGCGTGGTCGAACCTGCGCGAGGCATGGGTCGACGTCCACGTCGGCCGGTACTTCTGGAACACGGTCGTGCTCGCGTTCGGCTCGTGGGCCGTGCAGATCGTCGTCGCGACGACGGGCGGCTACGTCCTGTCGGTGCTGCGGCCGCGCTACGCGCCGCTCCTGAAGGCGCTGCTGCTCGCGACGCTCTTCGTGCCGGCGGTCGTGCTGCTCGTGCCGCTGTACATCGAGATCGTCCACCCGCCGCTGATCCACCACTCGTTCATCGACAGCTACTGGGCGGTGTGGCTCCCCGCCGGCGCGAGCGCGTTCAACGTCGTGCTCGTGACGCGGTTCTTCGACAACCTCCCGCGCGAGATCTTCGAGGCCGCGCGTGTCGACGGGGCGGGGCCGTTCCGGCTCTTCACGAAGATCGTGCTGCCGATGTCGAAGCCGATCCTCGGCGTCGTCTCGGTCTTCGCTGTGCTCGCGTCGTGGAAGGACTTCCTCTGGCCGCTGCTCGTGCTGACGAACCCGAACATCCAGCCGCTCTCGGTGCGGCTGCCGTCGATCCAGGCCCAGACGTCGCTGGGCGTCTTCCTCGCGGCGATGTTCATCGCGTGCCTCGTGCCGATCGTCGGCTTCCTCGTCTTCCAGCGCTCGTTCCTGCGCGGCTCCGGCCTCGGAGGCGCGATCAAAGGCTGAGCGAGGATGCGCGCTCGAGCAGCGCGGCCTCGGCGGACGCGGCGCGCTCGCGCGCGTCGCGGCTCCAGGCGGCGTGCTCGGCGAGCGACCGCTCGATCCCGCCGAGCATCGCCGCCATCGCCGCCGCGGACGACGATCCCGTCTGGCGGCGGGCGGCGGCGCATGCAGCGGGGTCGAGCGCGTCCCGCAGGGTCGCCTCGTCCAGCTCGACCGTCGTGCCGACGGTCGCCTCCGCTGCGGCGGCGAGCCGTGCCGGGGTGAGGGCGGACGGCGGCTCGCCCGCGTCGACGAGGTCGCGCACGGCCCTGCCGACGACGGTGTGCGCGCTGCGGTAGTCGAGCTGGCCGGTCAGCGCAAGCACGTCCGCGACGTCGGCCGCGGTGACGAAGCTCTCACGGGCGATCTGCTCGAAGCGCGGCAGCCGCAGCTCGACGCCGTCGAGCACGGAGGCGGTGAGCCGTGCGATCGCGACCGCCTCCTCGAGCGCGCGGGGCACGACGCCGTTCAGGAGATGGAAGTGGTCGGTCCGTGCCGACCCCGTGTGCAGCGCCACGACCGCCGCGCCGAGGTCCCCGGCCGCCTGCGCCGCCTGGGTGCGGACGGCGGCGAGCGCGTACGGATTCTTCTTCTGCGGCATGAGCGCGCTGGCCCGGCTGTGCGCGTCGGCGAGCTCGAGCAGGCCGAACTCCTGGCTCGCGTAGATCTCGAAGTCCTGTCCGAGCTGGCTCTGGTGCGTGGCGGCGATCGCGAGCGCCGCGAGCAGCTCGACGTAGACGTCCGCCTGCCAGGCCGCGTCCTTCGCATGCTCGACGAGCCCGTCGGCGCCGAGCAGCTCGGCGAGACGGTCGCGGTCGATCGACCAGCGCGAGCCTGCGCTGCCGCCAGCGCCGGCGACGCTCGCGCCGAGCGCCGCGTGCGAGCTGCGCGCGCGGGAGGCGTCGCGGAGCGCCGGGTAGGCGTACGCGAGCAGCAGATGCCCGACCGTCGTCGGCTGTGCCGGCTGCAGGTAGGTGTAGTCGGTGGCGAGCGCGGTCTTCGTCGCCTCCGCCTGGCGTGCGAGCGCAGCGGCTTGCCCGGCGAGCGCGTCGTGGAGGTCGACGAGCCCGGCGCGCGCGGTGAGCCGCAGGCCGACGCGGAACGCCTCGCGCCGCGGTCGCCCGGCGCTCAGCCAGCCGGCCGCGGAGCGGCCGACGCGGCGCTCGAGCTCGGCCTCGCGCGCGTTGAACGCGTCGCCGAGGCTCGGGTCCCAGGGGAACTCCGAGCCGGGGATCGCGTGCAGCTCGAGCAGACCGCGCAACAGGTCGCGCGCGTCGTCGCCGGCGAGGTCGCCGCCCTCGACGAGCGCGACGGCATGCGCGAGGTCGGCGAGCGAGAGCCCGCGTGCGAGCCGCGGGCCGTGTGCCGCTTCCGCCGCGTACGCGGCCGTCACGAGCTCGCCTGCGGCGGCGTCGCGCAGACGCCCGCCGCGCCCAAGCTCTTCGGGTCCGTCCAAGACGACCGAGACTAGTCGAGGCGCTGCGCCGGGCTGGCGTCGGAGCGACTGCGAGGCATAGGATCGCGGGAACGATCGGGGTCAGATCGGAGGGCCGGCTCATGGACACGCACGGAACGCGACCGCGGCGCCGCCCGGCCCGGCGGAAACGCGCATGAGCATCGACCTGAAGCTCGAGGTCGTCGTCATCCCGGTCTCGGATGTCGACCGAGCGAAGGACTTCTACGTCGGCATCGGCTTCCGCCTGGACGCGGACTTCGCGTTCGACGACGGCTTCCGCATCGTCCAGCTGACGCCGCCCGGCTCCGGCTGCTCGATCCAGTTCGGCGCGCGGGTCACCGCCGCGGCGCCGGGCTCGGCGGAGGGGCTCTACCTCGTCGTCTCGGACATCGAAGGCGCCCGGCGGCAGCTCCTCGACCAGGGAGCGCAGGTCGGCGAGGTCTTCCACGAGCAGGCGATCGGGGCGCGCTTCGAGCTGGGGGCGGCAGGTCGCGTCGCCGGCCCCGCGCCCGACCGGGGAACGTACGGCTCCTTCGCGACGTTCGCCGATCCGGACGGCAATCGCTGGCTGTTGCAGGAGATCACGACGCGCC
>JBEQUF010000126.1:0-12381 GCA_040349295.1 Actinomycetota bacterium
CGCGCGTCGCGAGGAGCGCCGCGCCGGCGCCCGCGAGCAGCGTCGCGGCGCGGCGGTACCGGCCGGCCTCGCCCTGCCCGTACACCTCGCCGACCTCGCCGAGCCGCCGCCGCATCGCTCGCGACAGCGCGAGCTCGGCGGCGACGCCGCCGACGACGCAGCGACGCGCCGGGCCGGCATCCGCCGTGTCGGTGACGATCGCCGCGGCTGCGCCCGCGCTCGCGGTGGCGCTGGCGCCGAAGAGCCACGGCAGCTCGCGCCGCGCCTCGTGCCAGACGGGGATCGACGTGTCGGCGACGAGGACGCCCGTGTACGTCGCGAGCGGTGGACCGAAGACGGCCGCGACAACCTCGGCCAGCAGCTTCACCGGCGCGAGGATCCCGAGCAGCTCGAGCACGGCCGCGGTGTTCGAAGCGCCGCCGTTCACGAACAGCACCCAGGCGCCGACGTTCATCGGCGACGTGACCTTGAAGACGCGCAGCATGTGGTGGAACCGCTCGGGCCGGCCGAGGTCGGTGACGAGGAGCGGCGGCGAGACGAGGTCGGCGGCCGCGCCGACGAAGAGCGCGCGCCGCGCGAGGCGCTCGTTGCCGAAGAGCTTCGCCGAGAGCGAGAGGACGGACGACGCGCCCGAGACGCCGCCCGTGAAGAAGTACGTGGGGATCTGCCACGTCCACACCGGCTCCTTCAGGATCGGGCGGCCGTAGTACGAGCTCACGAGCGGCTTCCGACCAGGAAGGCGCCGACGATCCCGACCGCGACGGCCGCCGCGGCGGTCGCCATGGTCCTCCACATCTCGCCGAGCCGCGCCGTCGGCACGACGGGATCCGGCGGCAGGCCGTAGACCTCCGGGTCGTCGAGCAGCAGGAAGAACGCGCCGCCGCCGCCGATGCCGTCGTCGGGATCGCGGAGATAGAGCTGGGCGCCGTTCCAGCCGTCGCCGTGCAGCTTCGCGAGGCGCTCGTCGGCGCGCGTGCGCAGCTCGTCGACCGGCCCGAACTGGATCGACTGCGTCGGGCAGGCCTTGGCGCACGCCGGCTCGTGCCCGCCGCGCAGCCGGTCGTAGCAGAGCGTGCACTTGAAGACGCGGCCGTCCTTCGGCTCCTCCCGCTTCGCGATCACGCCGAACGGGCACGCCGGCACGCAGTAGCCGCAGCCGTTGCAGACGTCCTCCTGCACGACGACGGTTCCGAACTCGGTGCGGAAGAGCGCGCCGGTGGGGCAGACGTCGAGGCAGCCGGCGTGCGTGCAGTGCTTGCAGACGTCCGACTCCATCAGCCAGCGGAGACCGATCGCGCCGTCCTCGACCTTGAGCGGCTTCTCCTGCTCGATGAAGGCGACGTGGCGCCAGGTGTTGGCGCTCAGCTCGCCCGTGTTGTCGTACGAGTTGCCCGTCCAGACCTGGCCGTCCTGCGGGACGAGGTTCCACTCCTTGCACGCCACCTCGCACGCCTTGCAGCCGATGCACACCGACGTGTCGGTGAAGAAGCCGACGCGCTCGCGCTGCTCGTCCTGCCAGGCCTCGATGCCGGATGCGAGCGACGTCACGACCGCAGCTCCTCGAGGAAGCGCACGAGTCGCCTGCCGCGCGGGCGCCGCCCGGGGCGGATCCCGCAGGTCGCCGCCTTCGTCTCCATGATGTGCACGTTCGGGTCGAGCGCGGCGTGCATCAGGTCGTTCGCGCTGTCGCCGGTCGTCAGCAGCCGCTGGCCCCAGTGGTACGGCAGGCCGACCGTGTGCGTCGTCCGTCCGCGCACGACGAGCGGCCGCATCCGCCGCGTCACGAGCACCCGTGCCTCGATCGCGGCCCGCGCCGTGTAGATCGTCGCCCAGCCGCCGTGCTCGAGACCCGTCTCGTCGGCGAGCTCCGGCGAGACCTCGCAGAACATCTCCGGCTGCAGCTCGGCCAGGTACGGCACCGAGCGCGACATGCCGCCCGCGGTGTGGTGCTCGGTCAGCCGGTACGTCGTCACGACGTACGGGAAGCGCGGATCGCCGGGCGCGTTGTACGGATCCCAGCGCGCGCCCTCGTGCTGCTGCCGTGCGGGATTCGCGCGGCGGCCGTACAGCGGGTTGTCGAACGGCGACTCCTGCGGCTCGTAGTGCGTCGGGAGCGGGCCGTCGACGAGCCCCTGCGGGACGTAGAGCCAGGAGCGGCCGTCCGCCTGCATGATGAAGGGGTGCGTCCCGGCGATCGCGTCGGGACCGGTCGCGCCCTCGGGCGGCACGTAGTCGGGCGCCTTCGTCTCGTCGAAGTCCGGGACGTCGAGGCTCTCCCACTTCTCGCCGTTCCAGAAGGTCAGCTTCTTGCGCTCCGACCACGGGTTTCCCTCCGGGTCGGCCGAGGCGCGGTTGTAGAGGATGCGGCGGTTCGCCGGCCACGCCCACGCCCACTCGAGCGCGTAGGTGTTCTGCTCCCAGTGCGGCTTCTTCCGCGCCGCCTGGTTGACGCCGTCGGCGTAGACACCGGAGTAGATCCAGCAGCCGCATGCGGTCGAGCCGTCGTCCTGCAGCTCCTTGTAGCCCGCGAGCGGGCGCCTGCTGGCGGTCTCGTAGCCGCCGATCTCCGCGAGCACCGCCTCCGCGCTCGGTTCGAGCACCGCCGAGTGCGTCGGATAATCCCACTGCAGGAAGTGGACGAGCTCGTCGCGCTGCTCCCGCGAGTCCTCGAGCAGCGCCTTGATCCGCTTGCCGAGGTGGAAGTAGAACCAGAGGTCGCTGCGCGCGTCCTGCTTCGGCTCGGTCGCCTGCCAGTGCCACTGCAGCAGGCGCTGCGTGTTCGTGAACGAGCCGTCCTTCTCCGTGTGCGCGGCCGCGGGCAGGAAGAAGACCTCGGTCGGGATCTCGCTCGTCACGAGCTCGCCGGTCTCGATCTCCGGGCTGTCGTACCAGAACGACGCGCTCTCGATCTCGACGAGGTCGCGCACGACGAGCCAGTCGAGCTTCGCGAATCCCTGGCGGTGCGCCTTGCCGTTCGCGTTGCCGACGCACGGGTTCTCGCCGGCGAGGATGTAGCCCTGCACGCGCCCCTCGAGCATCTCCTGCAGCGTCCAGTACGCGGAGTTGTCGTCGTCGATCCTCGGCAGCTGCGCGAAGAGCCAGTCGTTGTCGGCGGTGGCGCTCGGGCCGAAGTAGGCGACCATCAGCGACACCCAGTAGCTCTTGAACTTCCCCCACCAGCCCGTCGGCGCGATGTTCGCCAGCATGAACTCCTCGAAGTCGCCGTGGTGCGCGACGTTCGGGATCGGCAGGTAGCCGGGCAGCGTGTCGAAGAGCGTCGGGATGTCGGTCGAGCCCTGGATCGACGCGTGGCCGCGGAGCGCGACGATGCCGCCGCCGGGGCGGCCCATGTTGCCGAGCAGCTGCTGGATGATCGCCGCGGTGCGGATGTACTGCACGCCGACGGTGTGCTGCGTCCAGCCGACGGAGTAGACGAAGGCCGCCGTCCGCTCGCGGCCGCTCGCCTGCACGAGCGCGTCGGCGACGAAGCGGAAGTCCTCGACCGAGACGCCGCACGCATCGGAGACGAGCTCGGGCGTGTAGCGGCGGAAGTGCTTCTTCAGCAGCTGGAAGACGCAGCGCGGATGCTGGAGCGTCGGATCCTCCGACGGCGGCTCGCCCTGCCTGATCCCGCCGCCGTGGCTGCCGTGCGCCTGGTGTCCCTTCGTCTCGCGGTTGCCGGCGGCGCCGTGCATCTCCACGCCCTCGTACTGCCACGACTCGGTGTCGTACTTCCCCTCGTCCTCGTTCCAGCCGGAGAAGAGCCCGTCGGCGTCCTCCGCGTCGACGTAGTCCTCGTCGATGATCACGGGCGCGTTCGTGTACGCCCTGACGTACTCGTCGAAGTAGAGGCCGTTCTCGAGGATGTAGTTGACGATCCCGCCGAGGAACGCGATGTCTCTCCCGGGGCGGATGCCGACCCACTTCGTCGCCATCGCGCTCGTGCGCGTGAAGCGCGGGTCGACGTGGATCACCTTCGCGCCGCGCTCGCGCGCCTCCATCACCCACTGGAAGCCGACCGGGTGGTTCTCGGCCATGTTGGAGCCCATGACGACGATGCAGTCCGAGTTCTGCAGGTCCTGCTGGAAGTCGGTGGCGCCGCCGCGCCCGAACGAGGTGCCCAGACTGGGCACCGTGGAGCTGTGTCATATGCGGGCCTGGTTCTCGACCGCGACGATGCCGAGCGCCGTGTAGAGCTTCTTGATCAGGTAGTTCTCTTCGTTGTCGAGCGTCGCGCCGCCGAGATGCGCGATCGCCGTCGTGCGGTTGCCGTCTGCCTGCCACGTCTGGGCGCGTGTCTCGACGATCCGCTGCGCGATCATGTCCATCGCCGTCTCGAGGTCGAGGTCCTCCCACTCGGTGCCGTACGGCCGGCGGTACTTCACGGTGTACTCGCGGAGGGGCGACTGCACGTAGCCCTTCGACGCGCTCCCCTTCGGGCAGAGGCGGCCGCGCGAGATCGGGCTCGCCGGATCGCCCTCGATGTGCGTCACCTCGCCGTCCCGCACGTACACGAGCTGGCCGCAGCCGACGGCGCAATACGGGCAGATCGACTGCACGACGTGCTCCGCCTCGTCGATCCGCGGCACGAGCGTCTTCGACCGGGGCGACTGCACCGCCGGCCCGAGCCCGAGCGGGTCGCCCTCGCGAAGCTGTCGCAGCAGCGGCCAGCGTTCGATCAGGTCGGCGACACCCATCGTCCCCCTCTTTCGAGAACCCGTCCCCGGAAAACGCAGGATCCGCGAATCCGGAGGGTAGGATCCTCCCATGATCGTCGTCGCGCTCGCGGCGCTCGCCCTCGCCGCGCCGAATCTCGGCAACGTGATCCTGAAGCCGACCCAGGTCGGGACCGGGTACGGGGTGTACGCGCGCAGCGACGGCTTCGGCGTCAAGTCCGCGCCGACGCTCGACCTCTGCGGCCGTGCGGGCTATGCGAGCGAGAAGCTCCGCGTCGGCCGCCTCCAGGTCAACTACCTGAAGGCGAACACGGCGCTCGGGCTCTCGAACGAGGTCGTCACCTACAAGACGGGCGGCGCGGCGCAGGCGATGCGCGAGGTCGCCCAGCATGCGACGACGTGCCCGAAGACGCCGGTGAAGACGGGCGAGGCGGGGCTCGGTCCGATCCGCTTCACGATCACGCCGGTGCACGACTCGAAGCTCCTGAAGGGCTACGTCGCGGTGCGCGTGCACGCCGTCGGGAAGCTGACGAGCGGCAAGAAGGTCGACAACATCTCGTACGCCGTCTACCAGCGGAACGGCGACGTTCTCTCGGGCGTCTACAGCTTCGGGCCGGACACGCCGGCGCAGCTGCAGTTCGTCCTGCATGCGGCCGAGCAGAGCGCGCAGATCCTGCGCCATCTCAAGGCCGTGAAGCCCTCCGGGCCGCCTGCATAGCGCGCTACCGTTGGGCGAGTGGAAGGCGAGGAGCTCCGCTTCGGCCGTGCGGGCGTCGTCGAAGACGTCGACGTCGACACGGACGAAGAGCTGTGGACCGGTGACGACGGCGAGTCGCACGCCGGCTGGTTCTGCGTCCGCACCGACCCGTTCCCGTGCCCGGCCGCGGGCTGCGGGTTCGTCGCCGAGTTCATGACCGCCGCGCATCTCGTGCTCGTGTGGGAGGAGCGCGACGACCCGAACCTGCTCCGGCACGCGCAGCGTGCGAAGGAGGTCGGACGCAATCCGCGCGTCGTGTCCTACGAATCCGGGTACGGGCCGAGCGCGTCGTACTACGCGTGGGAGGCCGCCGGCCGCCCCGTCCACGGAGTGCGCGGCAAGACGTGATGACGGTCGGCGTCGAGGAGGAGCTGATGATCCTCGACGCGGCGACGTTCGAGCCCGCGGCCGCCTCGCACCTGCTGGTCGGCGCGCTGCCGGATGGCGTGCTGAAGACCGAGCTGCACGCCTCGGTCGTCGAGCTCGCGACGCCTGTCTGCGGCTCGGTCGAGGAGGCGGTCGACGCGCTGCGGGCGCTCCGGCTCGCGGCGGCGTCGCGTGCCGCCGAGCACGGGCTCGTCGTGGCGGCGGGCGGGTCGCATCCGACGGCGCGGCTCGACTCGCTGCCCGTCGTCCAGGAGGAGCGGTACCTGGCGATGCTCCGGGAGATCGGCTACGCCGCCCGCCGCCAGGGTGTGAACGGGCTGCACGTCCACGTCGGCATGCCGTCGAACGACGCGTGCTGGGAACGGCTCGACTCCGTGCTCGGCTGGCTGCCGGCCGTGCTCGCCCTCTCGTGCAACTCGCCGTTCCTCGACGGCGCCGACACCGGGATGCTGTCGAACCGCGCGGGCGTGCTCGCCGAGCTGCCGCGCGGCGGCGCGCCGCCGGCGTTCGCGTCGTTCGCCGAGTGGGAGGCATGGGTCGGGCGGCTCGAATCGCTCGGGGTGATCGCCGACTACACGCGGCTGTGGTGGGACGCGCGGCCGCATCCGAGGCTCGGCACGCTCGAGATCCGCATCGCCGACCAGCCGACCTCGCTCGAGCGGGTCGGGCTCGTCGTGCAGGCGATCGTCGACCTCGTCACGCATGCGCCGTCCCGGCCGACGCCGCGCGGCGACTATCTGCAGAACCGCTGGGCGGCGGCCCGCTTCGGCGTCGACGCCCGGCTGATCCACCCCGACGGGTCACGGCTCGTGTCCGTCGCCGACCTGCTCGGGTTCGAGCCGCCGCAGCCGGAGGCGACGCTGCGCCGCAGCGCGGCAGAGCTCGCGGCCGAGACGGTACGGTTCTGACCGTGGCAACCGTCTCCGAGACGATCCAGGTCAACGGCATCCGCTGCGAGAAGTGCGTCAACCGGCTCGCCGGCGCGCTGAGCGGGCACGAGGGCCTCGAGGGCGCGAACGCGAACCTCATGGGCCAGGTCATGCTCGCGTGGGACGACGAGAAGACGACGCGCGAAGCCCTCCTCGCCGCGATGGCGAAGGCCGGCTTCCGCGAGATCGCCGCCGTCTAGTCGCCCGGTCCCGGCGTACGGGGGAATGTCCGGCCGTGGCCGGTCGTTGATTGCGTTACCGTGAGCGTCGTGGCGGATGACGCGACCCGGATCGCGACCGAAGCGCGCGACCGGGTGCGCTTCGAGGAAGAGGCACTGGCGCTCGCCGACCAGGTCTTCCGCGTCGCGCGCCATCTCGCAGGCTCGCGCGAGGACGCCGAGGAGCTCGTGCAGGAGACGTACGCGCGGGCGTTCCGCTCGTGGCGGTCGTACACACCGGGCACGAACCTCCGCGCCTGGCTGCTCCGGATCCTCACCAATCTCAACATCGACCGCGGCCGGCGCAGCCAGCGCACGCCGCAGATGACCCCGCTCGAGGCGAACGACTACTACCTCTACGACAAGCTTGCCGCCGACGACGTGGACGGCGGCTCGCCGCCGCCCGACGAAGAGCGTGTCGTCGAGCGGCTGTCGCAGGACGACATCGTGACGGCACTCTCGGCGGTGCCGCACGACTTCCGCGACGTGATCGTGCTCGTCGACCTCGGCGACTTCAGCTATCAGGACGCCGCACAGATCCTCGACATCCCGATCGGCACCGTGATGTCGAGGCTGCACCGCGGCCGGCGCATCCTGAAGCGCGAGCTCGCCGACAGCGTTCTGGAGGACGCGACATGAAAGGTGCAGAGAAGGACCCCTGCGCGCACTGCGAAGAGATGATGCAGCCGTATCTCGACCACATCCTCAGCGAGGACGAGCGGATCGAGGCGGAGGCGCATCTGGACGAGTGTGCGTGGTGCCGCCGCCGCTATCGGTTCGAGGAGAGCCTGCGCATGTACGTGAAGCAGGTCGTCACCGAGCCGATGCCGGAACAGCTCAAAGAGAAGCTCGCCGCACTGCGGATCCCGCTCAACTGATCGCGTGCGGGCGGTCGTGCCTTCGGCAGGACCGCCCTCGGCGACCCCGCCTAGTTGCCGACGGTCTTCGGGGGGCCGACGATGACGATCAGCTGGCGGGGGTCGTTGCCGCCGGGGAGGGGTTGGAGCGGGACGTCGAGCTGCTTCGCGAGCCGCTCGCCGATCGCCTCGCCGTTCGGCGGGTAGTAGACCTGCGTCTGCGGATAGTTGAAGCTCGACGCCTTGCCGACGTGCGTGACGCGGTACGAGAGCGCCTGGATGCGCGACGCGACCGTCCGCGTGAAGACGATGTTGCCGCTGCCGTTCAGGACGACGACCTTGACCGCCCAGGGCGCCGGCAGCGACGCGGCCGACGACGCGGCGTCGGAGGCCTTCGGCTTCGACTCGGTGCGGGCGAACGCGATCGCGAGCACGGCGGCGAGGATCACCGCGGCGAAGGCGGTGATCGCGCCGAGGCGGCGCAGCGGGTTGACGACGATCGGCTTCGGCGGCACCGGCAGTCCGGCGAGCTCGAGCGCCTCGCGGTGCTCGATCCCGAGCGCGGTCGCGTAGAGGAGCGTCGCCAGCAGCGCCCGGTCCGAGGTCGGGAAGCGGTACAGGCGGCCCTCCTCGAGCCACTGCACCTCCTCCGGCGGCAGGTCGGCTCGCTTCGCCGCCTCGTCGACCGTCAGCTGCCGGTGGACGCGTGCGCGCGCGAGCGGCGACTCTTCCGCGTTCGGGACTGCTTCGAGGATGCGGGCCTCGGACGACATGCCTCTCGATTCGTCATGTACCCGTTCTTTCATCCACGTCACCCGGCGCGCGGAGATCGTCGCATGCCACGAGGACGGCCGTCAGCCCGCGGGCGCCCTCGTCCGGGACCGCGCCCCAGACGGCGCGCGCGAGCAGCACGGGATGGAGCCGCACGCCGTCGTACGCGGCCGCCAGCACGTCCTCTCCCCGCCAGGCGCCGACGACGCGCTCGACGGCGCGCGGGTCGAGGTCGGGGCCGTCGGCGAGGACGACGAGCGCCGCGTCGACCTCCGAGCCGAGCGCCGCGAGACCGCAGCGCAGCGACGCGCCGGGGCCGTGCTCCCACTCGGCGCAGCGGACGACGCGCGCGTCGACGTCGACCGGGTGCGCGCCGGTGACGACCACGACCTCGTCGACGCCGCGCAGCGCCTCGAGCACGCGCGGCAGGAACACCTGCTGCTTCGGGGGCGTCGTGCCGTACCGCGACGACGCGCCCGCGGCGAGGACGACGGCCGCGATCACCGGAGCGCGGCGAGCGCGCGCTCGACGAGCGCCTTCGCCACGGGCACCTTCCACGCGGTGCGCGGCAGCGGCGTCGCGTCGTCGAGCGACCCCTCGAGCAGCCACGGGATCGGTGCCACGCCGGCGAGCGCGATGCGGGTCGCACCGCCGACGCGCGCCGCGGCGACGCCGACCTGCGGGAACGACCACTTCTTGCGGTCCATCGCCTTCAGGTAGACGCTCGCCTCGACCGGCGGCAGCACGAGCTCGAGGATCAGCTCGCCCGGCTCGAGCGTCGTCACCTCGTGACGGTTCCGTGCGGGCACCTGGTACAGCGCCTGCAGGGGCAGCTCGCGCTCTGTCGTGCGCACGCTCGCGTCGAGGGCGAGGAGCGCGGCGGCGACGTCGGACGGATGCGCGGACGCGCAGAAGTCGTTCGCGAGGATCGCGTGCTCGCGATGCTCGCCGTCGCGGGCGAAGCACGTGTCGCCGCCATGGAGGCGGCACGGGTACTTGAGCCGCCAGTACCAGCAGCGCGTCGACTGCAGCAGGTTGCCGCCGACCGAGCTCATGTTGCGGAGCTGGGGCGACGCCGCGAGGCGGCACGCCTCGCGGAGCGCGTCCGGCACCGAAGGATCGACCTCGAGCTCGGCGAGCGTCGTGCCGGCGCCGACGACGCCGTCATGCACGCCGCGCGGCACGACCGCGCGCACGTCGATCAGGCGGTCGGCCGAGAGGATGCCGTCGCGCAGCTGCGGCACGACCTCCGTGCCGCCGTGCACGTACAGGCCGTCGCCGAGCTCGGCGACGCTAGACGGCTGTGAGAGCTCCACGGCGATCCCGGAGCGCACGCAGCATCTCCTCGCGGGTGATCGGCAGCTCGTGCACGTCGGCGCCCGTCGCGTCGCGAATCGCGTTGCCGATCGCGGCGGCGATGGGGATGATCGGCGGCTCGCCGAGCCCCTTCGCACCGAGGTTCGTCAGGTGCTCGTCCGGCGCGTCCGGGAACTCGCAGACGATCTCGGGGACGTCGGCGATCGTCGGCATGCGGTAGGCGTCGAGCGTCATCGTCAGGATCCGGCCCGAAGCAGGATCGTGCAGCCGCTGCTCGGAGAGCGTGTGGCCGATCCCCTGGATGATCCCGCCCTCGACCTGCGAGCGCGCGCCGAGCGTGTTGATGATCCGCCCGACGTCGTGCGCCGCGTAGACGCGCTCGACGACCACCTCGCCCGTCTCGACGTCGACCGCGACCTCGACCACCTGGATGCCGAAGGTGAGGACGGTCATGCCGGTCGGGTTCGGGCCGCGCGCTCCCTTGCCGAGGATCTGCGCGTTCTCGAGGATCGAGACGAGCTTCTCGACCGGCGTGCTGAGGTTCCCGTCAGCCGAGACGACGTTGCCGTCGACGATGTCGAGGACACGCTCCTCGAGGTCGTGGCGCTGGGCCGCGATCTCGATCAGCTGCCGCTTCGCGTCGGCAGCGGCCGCGCGCACCGCCGGCCCCATCGACGGGATCGTCGACGAGCCGGCCGAGATCGACGCGAACGGCCCCCGGGCGGTGTCGCCCAGGGACACCTCGACGCGGTCGAGCGGGAAGCCGAGCTCCTCGGCTGCGATCTGCGCCATCGCCGTGCGCGAGCCGGTGCCGATGTCCTGCATCGCCGTCACGACCTGCGCGCGGCCGTCGGAGCCGATGCGGATCCACGCGTACGAGGGCGGCCCGCCGCCGCCGTACCAGACCTGCGACGCCATGCCGACGCCGCGCTTCCACGTGTCGGTCGACCGCGCGCGCACCTCGTCGCGACGGTCCCAGGCCTTCTGCGCGAGGTCGTAACAGGCCATCAGGTTCTTCGAGGAGTACGGCTTGCCCTCGTTGTCGTGCGCGTAGTTGCGGCGGCGCAGCTCGAGCGGATCGATCTCGAGCTTCGCCGCGAGCTCGTCGACCAGGCACTCGAGCCCGAACGTCCCCTCGACGAAGCCCGGCGCACGGAAGGCGCGCATCGGCGGCGTGTTGAGCTTGGAGGTGTAGCGCGTCGTGCGCACGTTGTCGCACGCGTAGAGCATCTTCATCGGGCCTTCGGTGCCGGCCGACCAGCCGCCCCAGCCGAGCGCGTTGATGAACTCGCCTCCGAGCGCGACGAACGTCCCGTCGCTGCGCGCGCCGATCGTCAGCTTCTGGATCGTCGCGTTGCGGTTGCCGGCCGCGACGTTCTCCTCGCGGCGCGTCAGCGCGACCTTGACCGGACGCCTCGTCTGCTTCGCGAGCTCGATCGCCGCGAACGTGTAGTCGCCGGGCTCGTTCTTCGCGCCGAAGCCGCCGCCCATGTACTCGCAGATCACGCGCACCTTGTCGGCCTCCAGGCCGAGCTGCTTCGCGATCGTGTTGCGCACGCCCCAGACGTACTGCGTCGAGATGTGCACCTCGAGCGTGTCGCCGACCCACTGGCAGACGGACTGGTGCGTCTCCATCGCGTTGTGGAGGACGACCGACGTGCGGTACGTCCCCTCGACGACGACGTCCGCCTCGGCGAGCGCCCGCTCGAAGTCGCCGCGCTCGTAGTGGACGGGGTCGGCGGCCGCGCGCTCGGCGTCGAGCTCGACCTCGAGCTCCTCCCAGTCGACGACGATCGCGTCGAGTGCGGCGCGGGCGTGGGCGAACGTGTCGGCGGCGACGGCCGCGACTGCCTCGCCGTGGTAGCCGGCCTTCTCGGTCAGCGGCCCGATCGCGGCATGCACGCCGGGCGCCGCGAGCGCGGGCGCGAGGTCGAGCGAGCGAATCCGCGCGTGCGCGTACGGCGAGCGCAGGATCGCGGCGTGCAGCATGCCCGGCAGCTGCAGGTCGGCGGTGTACACGGCCTCGCCGCGCACGCGCTCGAGCGCGTCCTTGCGCACCGCGTCGCGGCCGACCACCGTCTGCGGGCCTGCGGGCCACTGGTCGAGCGCGTCCTCCTCGACGACGAGCCAGACCTCCTCGAAGCGGCCCTCCACTTCCTTCTCCGTGCGGATCAGTCTCGCCACGTTCGGATCGCCTCCTCGATGCGCGGGTAAGTGCCGCAGCGGCAGATGTTGCCCGCCATGTGGTGGCGGATCTCGTCGTCGGTCGGGTCCGGGTTCGCGGCGACGAGCGCGGCTGCGCTCACGACCTGTCCCGGGGTGCAGAAGCCGCACTGCACGGCGTCGGTGCGGACGAACGCGTCGACGAGCGGATGCTCGCGAAGGCCCTCGATCGTCGTCACCTCGCCGCGGACGGCATGGGCCAGCGTGATGCACGAGAGGGTCGGCACGCCGTCGATCTGCACGGTG
>JBEQUF010000132.1:0-2800 GCA_040349295.1 Actinomycetota bacterium
GCGAGCGCCTCGACCGTCGGCCGCACGCGGGCGAGCCCCTCCGGTGTCAGCCGCTGGATCGTGATCGGCTTCAGGAACGTCTCCAGCCCGAGCCCGCCCGTCGAGCGGGCCCAGCGTCCCGTCGGGAGCACGTGGTTCGCGCCGGTGCCGAGGTCGCCCGTCGGGACGGGTGAGCTCTCGCCGACGAAGATCGCGCCCGCGTTCCGGATGCTGCCCGCGAGCCGGACCGCGTCGCCGAGCAGCACGACGTGCTCGGGCGCCAGCTCGTCGACGGCTGCGGCGTCCGCGCCCTCGACGATCGTGCAGAGCGCCTCGTGCCCGTGCTCCGCCTGTGCGGCCACCTCGAGCTCCGCGATCGCACGATCGCCGCCCTCGCCGAGCACGACGACGACCTCCGACGGGCCCGCGGGCAGGTCGATGGCGACGTCGCGCGACACGAGGAGCTTCGCCTCGTTCACGTACTGGTTGCCCGGCCCGACGATCTTGTCCACGCGCTGCACGTAGGCGAGCCACGCGATCGCCTGCGGGCCGCCGAGCGCCCAGACCTCGTCGATGCCGAGCAGTGCGGCGGCGGCCGCGACGAGCTCGCTTCCCTCCGGGGGCGTGACGACGACGATGCGCTCCACACCGGCGGCCTGCGCCGGCACGGCGCACATGACGAGCGTCGAGACGAGACCGCGCGGGACGTAGATGCCGACGGACTCGAGCGGCACCCAGCGGCGCTCGAGCTCCACGCCGGGCTCGGTCTCGAGCTTCACGTCGGCCGGGCGCTGCGCGCTGTGCCAGCGGCGGACGCGGTCGGCGAGCGCGAGGACGGCGTCGCGCGGCAGCTCGCCGCCCGGCTCCGCCCGCGCAGGCTCGACCCCGTCGAGCTGCAGGGCCCACTCGCGCACGGCGTCGTCGCCGCGCTGCTTCACGTCGTCGACGATCTCCGCGATCGAGGTCACCCGAGCATCCGCTCCACGGGCATCAGCAGGATCGACGTCGCGCCTTCCGCCTCGAGCGCCGGCAGGAGCCGCCAGACCTCGTCGGCGGGCACGACGCTGTGCACCGCGACCATGCCCGGCTCGGCGAGCGGCAGCACGCTCGGCGAGCGCGAGCCGGGGACGAGCTCGATGATCCGCTGCAACGACTTCTCGGGCGCGTTCAGCATCAGGTAGCGCGCCGCCCTGGCCTCGACGACGCTGCGGAAGACGCCTGCGAGCTGCTCGGCGGCGCCGTTGTGCCCGATCAGCACCGCCTCCGACTCGAGCAGGACGCCGATCGAGCGCAGGCCGTTCGTGCGCAGCGTGCTGCCGCTCGAGACGAGGTCGACGATCGCGTCGGCGAGCCCGAGTCGCGGTGCGAGCTCGACCGAGCCGTGCACGTCGACGAGCTCCACCGAGGGCAGCAGCTCGCGCGCGAGCTTCGGGAAGCTCGTCGCGACCCGGGCGCCTGCGAGGTCGTCGAGCGTCCGGAACTCCGACTCGTTCGGCACGGCCGCCTCGAGCGAGCAGGCGCCGAAGCCCAGCTTCAGCAGCTCCGTCACGTCCGTCCCGCTCTCGCGGACGATGTCGATGCCGGTGATGCCGCAGTCGACGACGCCGTCCTGCACGTACTCCGGGATGTCGTCCGCCCGCACGAGCAGCCCCTCGATCGGCGCGTTCCGGCAGGGGAACGCGAGCGCGCGATCGCCCGGCGTCTCCGGCGCGAGGCCGGCGTCGTGGAGCAGCTGGATCGTCGGCTCGCGCAGACGTCCCTTCGACGGCACCGCGATCCTCATCGTCTCCTCCGCTTCAGCGCCAGCTCGTAGCCGCCCTCGCCGTTCCGCAGCCACTGGGCGACGCGCGTCACGGTCGTCGTCGACGCGTGCGCGCGCTTTGCGACCTCGAGGTACGGCAGCCCCTCGTCGAGCAGCTGCGCCACCTCCCAGCGGTGCGCCATCGCGTCGAGCTCCGAGCGCGTGCAGAGGTCGCGGAAGAACCGCTCCGCCTCCTCCCGCGTCCGCAGCGCGGCGATCGTGTCGAACAGGTCGATCTGTTTCATCGTGTTAGCATGGTAACACGGTGATAGTGGTTCCCGCAGTGGATGTGCTCGACGGGCGCGCGGTTCGGCTCCGCCAGGGCGACTACGACCGCGTCGGCATCGACGCCGGCGACCCGCTGGCGCTCGTCCGGGAGGCGGCAGCCTTCGGGCCGCCGTTCGTCCACGTCGTCGCGCTCGGCGCCGCCCGGGACGGCGGCGCGCCGGTCGAGCTGGCGTCCGCCGTCGTCGAGGCGGCGGCGCCGGTGCCCGTGCAGCTCGGCGGCGGCGTCCGGTCGGTCGAGGACGCCGAGGCGCTGCGGGCGGCCGGCGTCGCCCGGGTGATGATCGGCACGGCCGCGTTCGGCGAGACGCCGCTCGAGGCGTTCGGCGACGTCGTCGTCGCGGTCGACGTCGCGGGCGGGATCGTCCGGACGCGAGGCTGGCTCGAATCGTCGGGCCTGACGACGGCGGCCGCGCTCGCCCGCTGCACAGCCGCCGGCGTGACGAAGGTGCTCTGCACGGCCGTCGAGCGCGACGGAACGGGCTCGGGGCCCGACCTCGAGCTGCTGCGGGAGGCCCGGGCGTGCTTCGGCGGCGAGATCCTCGCCGCCGGCGGGATCCGCGACGAAGACGACGTCGCGCGCGTCGCGGCGCTCGGGATCGACGGCGCCGTGATCGGCCGTGCCTGGCTCGACGGCACGTACGTCTTCTAGGCCTGCAAGAGCAGCACGAGCAGCGCCTTCTGCACGTGCAGGCGGTTCTCCGCCTCTTCCCAGATCGCCGAGCGGTCGCCGTA
>JBEQUF010000193.1:0-4639 GCA_040349295.1 Actinomycetota bacterium
GAGCTCCGGATTGGCCATCATCTGGAAGTATGGCAAATTATGGAACTGTGTTCCACAAAGATGAGCCGGCCCCGACGGTCGCGATCCTCAACATCGGGACCGAGCTGCTCCGCGGCGAGATCCGGAACACGAACGGCCGCTGGCTCGGCAGCGAGCTCGACCGGCTCGGGTTGAACCTCGTCACGGTCGGCGTCGTGCCGGACGAGATCGGACGGATCGCCGCCTTCCTCGACTGGGCGCGCCACCGGCACGACGTCGTCCTCTGCACGGGCGGGCTCGGCCCGACGCCCGACGACGTGACGCGCGACGGCGTCGCGACCGCGTTCGGCGTCCCGTGCGAGATCGATGCGGAGCGCCGCCGCGAGCTCGTCGCGGCCGGCGGTCACGTCGAGCGTCTCGCCGACGCGTGGTCGCGCATCCCCGCGGGCGGCCGCTGGCTGGAGGGCATCGAGGGCGGCGCGACCCCCTTCGCGATCGCGAACGTCTATGCGCTCGCCGGCGACCCGGACGAGATGCGCGGTGCGTTCGAGCGGATGCGCGACGAGCTCGGCCGCTGGCCGGCGGCGCTCGTCTGGCGCAGCCGGTACCCGGTGACGGAGGACCGCATCACCGCCGCGCTCGACTCGGTCGCGCTCGCGTGCGACGGCGTCATCGTCTGCTCGTATCCGCACCACGACGACGTCGAGATCGTGCTGCGCGCGCTGACGCCCGAGGACCTCGACCGCGCCGTCGACCTGCTGCACGGGCAGCTCGCCGAAGCCGGGGTGGAGGCGTGATCCTGCAGCTCGCCGGCGACCGCGTCGCGCTGCTCGAGCACGACACGTTCGACAAGCTCGGCATCGTCGACACCGACCGGCGTCCGGCAGCCGCGATCGCCGGCGTGCTCGGCGGGACAGCGGACGACGGTCACGTCTGGGTGCCGGCGGCGCGGATCCTCGAGCTCGGCGCGGAGCATGGCGCGGAGTGGGCCGACTCGGCGCGCGCAACGTTCCGCGCCGTCGAGCGCTTCGGCTGGTACGACGCGGCGACCGACCGCGTGCGGGTGCACGTCGCGCCGTGAGCATCGCGTCGCTCTCGCGCTGGCTGTCGTCACAGCCGCCCGGCTATCCGATCACCATCCGGCGGCTGCTCGCGATCTACACGGGCCTGATGCTCGTCGTCTTCATCGCGATGATGGACCAGACGATCGTCGCGACGGGCCTGCCGCACATCGTCGCCGACATCGGCGGCCTCTCGGAGTACTCGTGGATCTTCAGCAGCTACCTGCTCGCGTCGACCGTGACCGTGCCGCTGTGGGGGAAGCTGAGCGACGTGTTCGGCAAGCGCCTGCTCATCCTCTGGGGGATCGGCATCTTCGTCTGCGGGTCGATCCTCTGTGGGCTCGCGCGCTCGATGCCGGAGCTGATCGCGTTCCGCGCCGTCCAGGGCGTCGGTGCGGGCGGTCTCAGCCCGCTTGCGCTGGCGACGATCGGCTCGATCGTGCCGCTGCGCGACCGCGGCCGCTACCAGGGACTGATCGTGTCGGCGTTCGCCGGCGGCGCCGGTGTCGGCCCGCTCGTCGGCGGCTTCATCGTCGACCGCTACCACTGGGGCTGGATCTTCTTCGTCAACGTCCCGGTCGGCGTCTGCGCCGCCGCGGTGATCGCGCTGACGATGCGGCCGCCGCGCAACCGCGTGCGCCGCCCGATCGACTGGCAGGGCGCGCTCGCACTGGCCGGCGCGTCGACGCTGCTGATCCTCGGTCTGCTCGGAGGCGGCCGCTCCGCGCCGTGGGCGTCGCCCCAGATCGTGCTCGAGCTCGCCGGCTCCGTCGCGCTCGTCGTCGTCTTCGCCGTCATCGAACGGCGCGCGGTCGAGCCGATCCTGCCGTTCGACGCGCTGCGCAGGAAGACGGTCGCCGCGAGCGTCGCCTGCTACGCGCTCGGCGGGATGCTGACGCTCGGCGTCATCACGTACGTGCCGCTCTTCGTCCAGGGCGTGATCCGCGCGAGCGCCACCTCGTCCGGCCTCGTGCTCTGGCCGCAGATGCTCGCCGGCTCGTTCGCGAGCTTCTTCGTCGGCCACTGGATCGCCCGCACCGGCCGGTTGCGTCCGACGGTGGTCGTCGGGCCGCTCGTGATGACGGCCGGCCTCGTCTCGCTCTGGCGGATGAGCGCCTCGACGACCTCGGCGACGGTGGCGCGCGACACGGCGCTCGTCGGCCTCGGCTGGGGGATGATGGCGCAGGTCTTCATCCTCTCCGTGCAGAACGCCGTGCCACGCTCGCTCGTCGGCTCCGCGACGGCGCTGATGGTCTTCTCGCGCCAGCTCGGCGCTGCGCTCGGCGTCGCGGGCATGGGGGCGCTCGTCAACAGCAGGCTTCCGGCGGGCACGCGGCTCGACCCGACGAAGCTCGGCTCGTCCGCGAGCGGCGGCCTCACCGGCTCCGTGCTCGCGCACGCGATCACGCCGGCGTTCCTCGTCACCGCGTGCGTCGCGGCCCTCGTCTTCCCGCTCGCGCTCTGGGGCGTCGAGCAGGTCAACCTCCGTCGCGTCGTCGAAGTCGAGGCGCCGGCACAATCCGCACCCTAGAAAGGACGACATGGCGACCATCACCAGCGACACGATCCTCCCGTACGTCGGCGGCGCGCGCACCGCGCCGAGCAACTCGAGGGGCGACGCCGGCGCGTTCACGCTCGTCAACCCGGCGAACGGCGACGCGTACGCCGAGCTCGTCTGCTCCGACGAGCGGCAGGTCGACGAGGCGGTCGCGGCGGCGCAGGCGGCGCAGCGCGAGTGGGTGAAGCTCGCGCCCGAGGAGCGCGGCGCGCGCATGTCGCGCTGGGGCGAGCTCGTCCTGCGCGAGGCGAACGAGCTCGCGGCGCTCGACACGCTGACGATGGGCCGCCCGCTCCGCGACACGCAGCGCGAGGCGCCCTCGATCGCGAACCGCATCCGCTACTGGTCGGGGATGGCGGACAAGATCTCGGGCCGCCAGCTGCCGATCGCGCCCGGCCATCTCACGTACACCGTCCGCGAGCCGCTCGGCGTCGTCGGCGTCATCGTGCCGTGGAACGGGCCGATGGGGATGTTCGTCGGCCGCGTCAGCGTCGCGCTCGCGTGCGGCAACGGCGTCGTCGGCAAGCCGAGCGAGTACACGCCGCTCTCGGCGCTGCGCATCGCCGAGCTGACCGTCGAAGCGGGCATCCCCGAGGGGCTCGTCAACGTCGTCACGGGCGACGGCTCGGTCGGCGCGCTCGTCGCCGCCCACCGCGGCATCCACGGCATCCAGTTCACGGGCAGCGTCGAGACCGGGCGCAAGGTGGCGGCGCTCGCGGCGCCGACGTTCAAGCAGGTCGTGCTCGAGCTCGGCGGCAAGGCGCCGAACATCGCCTTCGCCGACGCCGACCTCGACGCGGTCGCGCGCGGCACCGCGTGGGGCGTCTTCTCGAACACGGGGCAGGCGTGCGTCGCGACGTCGCGCCTCCTCGTCCAGCGCGACGTGGCCGACGAGCTCGTCGAGCGCATCGTCGCGGTCGCGCGCAGCCTGCGCGTCGGCGACCCGCTCGATCCGGACGTGAACCTCGGGCCACTCGTGTCGGAGCGGCAGTTCGAGCGCGTCAATTCCTACCTCGAGATCGCTCGGCAGGAGACGCGGGCGCTCGTCGGCGGCACGTCGCACGGGCCGGGCTACTACGTCGACCCGACCGTCCTCGTCGACGTCGACCCGGCCGGCCGCATCGCGACCGAGGAGATCTTCGGCCCGGTGCTCGCCGTCCTCCCGTTCGACACCGAGGACGAGGCGCTCGAGCTCGCGAACTCGGTCGAGTTCGGGCTCTCGGCGAACATCTGGACGCGCGACGTCGGGCGCATGCTGCGCATGGCGGACGCGCTCGACGCCGGGACGATCTGGGGCAACACGGCGCGCCTGCTGCACCCGGGGCTGCCGTTCGGCGGCTTCAAGGACAGCGGGCTCGGCAACGCCTCGGGCGAGGGCGCGGTCGAGGGCAACACGCGACTGAAGCGCGTGTCGATCCTCTACGGCGCCGAGACGAAGGGGCCGAGCTTCTAGCTCGTCGCAGGCTGCGGCACGTTGACGGTCGTGCTGTGCAGGAAGCCGCCGTCGGCGACGATCTCCTGCCCGTTCACATAGCCGGCCTCCGGGCTGAGCAGGAAGGCGACGACCGCGGCGACCTCGCCGAGGTCGGCGATCCGCCGCAGGGGAATCATCTGCGCGCGCCGCTCCTCGAGCCCCGACACGGCGTAGCGGTCCTGCGTCATCGCCGTCTTCATGAAGCCCGGGCTGACGGCGTTGACGCGCACGCCGTCGGGGCCGAGCTCGAGCGCCGCCTGCCGCGTCAGCGCGAGCACGCCCGCCTTGCTGACGCAGTAGCTGCCGGCGCCGATCGTCGGCACCGTGCCGCCGATCGACGCGATGTTGACGATCGCGCCGCCGCCGGCCTCGACCATCGCCGGCGCGAACGCCTGCAGGCAGAGGAAGTAGCCGGTGATGTTCACGTCGAGCGTCTTCTGCCAGACGGCGAGCGTCTCGTCGAGCAGCCGCGCCTTGAGCAGGATGCCCGCGTTGTTGACGAGCCCGTCGACGCGGCCGTGGCGCGCGAGGACCTCGTCGCGCGCCTGCGCGACGCTCTCGGAGTCG
>JBEQUF010000223.1:0-7627 GCA_040349295.1 Actinomycetota bacterium
GCGGAGACGCGCGAATCGCCGAGGGTGGGCCGCTCGTCGTCGACACCGGCAAGCACACGGGGCGCTCGCCGAAGGACAAGTTCGTCGTGCGCGAGCCCAGCTCGCAGGACCGCATCTGGTGGGGCGGCAACGGCGAGATCGACGAGGACAGCTTCGCAGGCGTCCGCGAGAAGGTCGTGCAGTTCCTCGACGCGCAGCCGACGCTCTACGTGATCAACGCGTTCGCCGGCGCCGACCACAAGCACCGCATCGCCGTGCGCGTGATCACGAGCCGTCCGTACCACGCGCTCTTCGCGAAGACGATGTTCATCGAGCCGACGCACGAGGAGCTGCGGAAGTTCGAGCCGCAGGCGCTCGTGCTGCACGCGCCGGAGGTGGAGGCAGACCCCGCGACCGACAACACGCGGAGCGGCACGTTCATCCTCCTGCACCCGAAGCGCACGGAGCTCCTGATCGGCGGCACCTTCTACGCGGGCGAGATCAAGAAGTCGATCTTCACGGTGCTGAACGACCGCCTGCCGCTCGAGGGCGTGCTGCCGATGCACTGCAGCGCGAACGTCTCGAAGGACGGCGAGAACGTCGCGATCTTCTTCGGCCTCTCGGGCACCGGCAAGACGACGCTCTCCGCCGACCCGTCGCGCCTGCTGATCGGCGACGACGAGCACGGCTGGGGCGACAACGGCGTCTTCAACTTCGAGGGCGGCTGCTACGCGAAGACGATCCGCCTCTCGCCGACCGCCGAGCCGGAGATCTGGAAGGCGTCGCACAGCTACGGCACGATCCTCGAGAACGTCACGATCGACGACGCCGGCCACCTCGACCTCGACGACGCGTCGAAGACGGAGAACACGCGCGCCGCCTACAAGCTCGAGGCGATCGCGAACACGCTGCCGACGAAGATGGCCGGCCACCCGCAGAACGTCGTCTTCCTGACCGCCGACGCCTTCGGGATCCTGCCGCCGATCGCGCGGCTCAGCCGCGAGCAGGCGCTCTTCTACTTCCTCAGCGGCTTCACGGCGAAGCTCGCCGGCACGGAGATCGGCGTCACCGAGCCCGAGCCGACGTTCAGCACCTGCTTCGGCGCCCCGTTCCTGCCCCAGCCGCCGACCGTCTACGCCGACATGCTCGGCTCGAAGCTCGACGAGCACGGCTCGACCGTCTGGCTCATCAACACCGGCTGGACGGGCGGGCAGTTCGGCGAGGGCCAGCGGATGCCGATCTCGGCCACCCGCGCGCTCGTCGACGCGGCGCTCGACGGGAGCCTGGACGAGGCGGAGTTCCGGACGGACGACGTGTTCGGCTTCGAGGTGCCGGTCTCGGTGCACGGCGTCGAGCCGAAGCTGCTGACGCCCCGCGACACCTGGCGCGACCCCGAGGCCTACGACCGCAAGGCGCGCGAGCTCGCCGGGATGTTCCGGGAGAACTTCGAGACGAAGTTCTCGGACGCACCCGAGGCGATCCGCGAAGCGGGTCCCCGGGTCTGAGCCGCCCCGGTTGGGCTAACGTCAGAGTCCGGTGATCGGAGAGCACGATGTCCTCGTGATCGGCGGCGGCTGCGCGGGCATGCGCGCCGCCATCGCAGCCCACGACGCGGGCGCCGACGTCGCCATCGTCTCGAAGCTGCATCCGACGCGCTCGCACTCCGGTGCGGCCGAGGGCGGCATCAACGCCGCGCTCGGCAACGCGAAGGAGGACAGCCCGGAGATCCACGCGTATGACACCGTGAAGGGATCCGACTTCATCGGCGACCAGGACGCGATCGAGGTCTTCACGGCCGAGGCGCCGGGCGACATCTACCAGCTCGAGCACTGGGGCGCCGTCTTCTCGCGGCGCGACGACGGCAAGCTCGCCCAGCGCCCGTTCGGCGCCGCCGGCTCGCCGCGCACCGTCTACGCGGCCGACATCACCGGCCACGTGCTGATCCAGGTGCTGTACGAGCAGCTCGTCAAGCGCGACATCAAGGTCTACGAGGAGTTCTTCGCCTACGAGCTCGTGATCAACGACGGCCGCTGCCAGGGCGTGATCGCCTGGGATCTCGTCAACGGCGGCCTGAAGACGGTCGGGGCGAAGGCGGTCGTCATGGCGACGGGCGGCGCCGGCCGCCAGTACCGCGTGACGACGAACGCGTATGCCTGCACCGGCGACGGGATGGCGATGGCGCTGCACGCCGGCCTGCCGCTGAAGGACATGGAGTTCATGCAGTTCCACCCGACGACGCTCTATCCGTCGGGCGTCCTGCTGACCGAGGGCTGCCGCGGCGAAGGCGCGTACCTGATCAACAGCGAGGGCGAGCGGTTCATGAAGAACTACGCGCCGAACGCGCTCGAGCTCGCCTCGCGCGACGTCGTCTCCCGGTCGGAGCAGACCGAGATCGACCAGGGCCGCGGCGTCAACGGCTCCGTGCTGCTCGACATGCGCCATCTCGGCGCCGAGCGCATCATCGAGCGCCTGCCGGGGTCGCGCGAGCTGGCGATGACGTTCGCCGGCATCGACCCGATCTACGACCCGGTGCCCGTGCGCCCGGGTGCCCACTACCACATGGGCGGCATCTCGACCGACAACGCCGGCGCCACCGAGCTGACCGGCCTCTACGCCGCCGGCGAGTGCGCCTGCGTCTCGGTGCACGGCGCGAACCGCCTCGGTGGCAACTCGCTCATGGAGACGATCACGTTCGGGCGGCGCTCCGGGACCGCGGCAGCCGAATGGGCGCTCGCCAACACGACCGTCGACGTGCCGGAGTCGCTCGAGCGCGATGCGGAGCGCAAGCTGCGCGAGCTGCTCGACCGCACGTCCGGCGAGCGGCCGTGGCAGATCCGCGAGGAGCTCGGCTCGTCGATGCTCGAGAACTTCGCCGTCTTCCGCGAGGAGTCGAGGATGGTGCGGCAGCGCGAGATCCTGCTCGAGCTGCGCGAGCGGTACAGGAACGTGTACGTCGAGGACAAGGGCGACGTCTTCAACAACGACCTGACGCAGGCGATCGAGCTCGGCAACATGCTCGACACCGCGCTCTGCATGGTCGAGGGCGGCATCTGGCGCAAGGAGAGCCGCGGCGCGCACTCGCGCCCGCACGACTATCCGACGCGCGACGACGAGAACTTCATGGTGCACACGATCACGCGCTGGAAGGACGACGGGGTCGAGCTGTCGACGGCGCCGGTTCGGGTCACCAAGTGGCAACCCGAGGAGAGGAAGTACTGATGCGCACGGCGGCAGTCATCCTGGTTGCCGCGACCGCACTCGTGGCCGCGGGCTGCGGCGGTGGCGGCAAGAAGGCGGCGACGCCGCTCGAGCTCGTCTCGCAGGCGGTGTCGAAGACGACGACCGGCAACAGCGCGAAGTTCCACATGGACATCACCGAGAAGGCGAACGGCATCGGCCCCTTCACCTTCACGGCCGACGGCGTCAGCGACGCCTCCAACCGCAGCGCGCGGATGTCGCTCGACATGTCGTCGATCGCGCAGATCCTGAGCGGCGGCAAGAAGGCGAACGGGAACGACTGGAAGGCCGACGTCATCCTCGACGGCACCGACGCGAAGAACATCGTCGAGTACCTGCGCCTGCCGGTGCTCACGAAGCAGCTTCCGAGCGGCAAGAGCTGGGTCAAGATCGAGCTGAACAAGCTCGACCAGCTGAACAACGTCAACCTGACGACGCTGCTGCAGGCGGCCGGGCAGCAGGATCCGACGCAGGCGCTGCAGCTCCTGCAGTCGGTCGGCGACGTGAAGGCCGTCGGGAGCGAGCAGGTCGGCGGCGTCGACACGACGCACTACACCGGCACGATCGATCCCAAGACGGTCGCCGACAAGTACGGCCTCACCGGGCTCGCACCCGTGCTCGCGGCCTCCGGCGCCCAGTCGATGCCGATCGACGTGTGGATCGACGGCGACGGCTACGTCCGCAAGTTCCAGGAGTCGGTCAAGGGCACGAACGCGACGCTCGACATCGCGACGACCCTGTCCGACTTCGGCGCCACCGTCGACCTGACGCCGCCGCCCGCCGGCGACACCACCGACCTGTCAGCAGCGCTGAAGAAGTAGGAGAGGAGAGACGCCGACGTGCAAGTCGCTCTGAAGATCTGGCGCTACGACTCGTCGAAGGGCGAGCGCGCACTCCGTGAGTACGAGATCGACGCGCCGGACGAGGCGACGCTCCTCGACTGCCTCGACATCGTCAAGGACAAGCACGACGGCACGCTCGCCTATCGCAAGAGCTGCCGGATGATGATCTGCGGCTCGTGCGGCATGCGCATGGACGGCGCCGCGGTGCTCGCCTGCAAGACGCGCATGTACGACATTGCGCAGGCCGGGCAGATCCCCGTCATCTCGGCGATGGGGAACCTGCCGATCGTCAAGGACCTCGTCGTCGACATGGATCCGTTCTGGTCGAAGTTCAAGGCGATGAAGCCGTTCCTGCAGCCCGGCTACGACCGCCCCGAGGACGGCAAGGAGTACCGCATCTCGCAGGAGCGCATGAACGTCATCCACAAGGAGGCGCTTTGCATCAACTGCGGCTGCTGCGTCTCCGAGTGCAACGCGATGGAGTCGGACCCCGAATTCCTCGGTCCGCAGGCGCTCGCGAAGGGCATGCGGTTCGTCGGCGACCCGCGCGACGCGGCGACGGTCGAGCGGCTCGAGCAGTACAGCGGCGCGCACGGCATCTGGGAGTGCACACGCTGCTTCTTCTGCAACGAGCGCTGCCCGAAGGGCGTCGACCCGCGCGACGCGATCGCGAAGCTCGGCGCGGAGGCGATCAGCAACGGGATCGACCGCGACATGGGTGCGAAGCACGCGAAGTGGTTCATCCGCTCGACCGAGACGACCGGCTGGCTCCGCGAGACGGAGCTCGTGCCGAAGACGCAGGGTGTCGTCTCGTCGATCAAGCAGATGAAGTTCGCGATGGGCCTGATCAAGCACAACAAGGCCGGGCTCGCGTTCCCGCCGCACGTCGCGAAGGACGTGAAGGAGGCGCGCAACCTGCGGAAGATCGTGCAGGAGCAGGATCGCCAGGGCGCGCTCGGGCACGTGCAGGGCGAGCATGCGCTCGCACGGCTCGCGCATGGGCACAGCGGCAACGAGACGCTCGAGGACATCTACAACCGGCCGGACGCCTTCAAGCGCCCGTATCTGCCGGGCGAAGGAGGCGGCGCCTGATGGCGAAGACGGTTGCGTACTACAAGGGCTGCCTCGCGTCGCTCTCGGCGAAGGAGCTCGACACCTCGACGCAGGCGCTCGCGCCTCGCGTCGGGCTGGAGCTCGTCGAGCTCGAGTCGGTCACGTGCTGCGGCGCCGGCGACATCCACGAGGCGGAGCCGGACTACTACCTCCACCTCAACGCGCGCATCCTCGCCTACGCGGGTCAGGTCAGCGACACGCTCCTGACCGTCTGCAACGTCTGCACGCTCAACCTCCGGCAGGCGAATCACATGCTGCAGGGCGACCACGACCTGCTCGACCGCGTCAACGAGAACCTCAAGTCGGTCGGCGTGCCCGAGTACCGCGGCAACGTCGAGGTCAGGCACCTGCTCTGGGAGATCGCCGAGGGCGAGGGCTACGAGCTGCTGAAGCAGGCCGCGCACAAGGGGCTGAAGGGTCTCAAGGTGGCGCCGTTCTACGGCTGCCAGATCCTGCGCCCGTCGAAGATCATGGGCTTCGAGGATCCCGATCGCCCGTGGTCGCTCGAGCGGATCATCGAGGCCTGCGGCGGCGAGGCGATCGACTACCCGGCGAAGATCAAGTGCTGCGGCTTCCCGATCATCCAGGCGCGCGAGGAGACGGCGATGGGCGAGCTGATCCAGCCCGTCGAGCAGGCGATCGAGGCCGGAGCCGACGTGATGGTCACGCCGTGCCCGCTCTGCCACCTGTCGCTCGACGCGTGGCAGTCGAAGCTCGAGGCGTCGACGGGCCGGAAGTTCAACATGCCCGTCCTCCACCTCGCGCAGCTCGTCGGCGTCGCGGCCGGGATCGAGGAGTCGGAGCTGAAGTTCAAGCGCCACATCGTCGACCCGCGGCCGGCGCTCGAGCGGCTCGAAGTCTGAGGCAGAGCGCAAGGTTTCCCGCTCCGCGGGATCTATGACTGACGGAGGGGTGAATTCCGGCGCGGTCGGCCTCGTGGCCCGCCGCGCCGGAGCTATTGCCGCCGCCGGGCTCGGCTGGGGGCTCTTCGAAGCGGGGTGGGTGCGGTACCGCGTCGTCGACGTGCCGCTGCCGGGACTGCCGCCGGAGCTCGACGGCCTGCGGATCGCGCACCTGTCGGACTTCCACCTCGGCGTGTGGTCGCCCGGTGTCGGCGCGGTCGCGAAGGCGTGCCTCTGGGTGCGCGAGCGGCAGCCCGACCTGACCGTCGTCACCGGCGACCTGCTGACGCAGCCGCGCGGCGAGCCATTGCTGCGGCGGCTCGTGAAGCTCCTGCCGCAGCCGGTCTTCGCGATCCTCGGCAACCACGACCTCGCGATCTCGCGCGACCCGCAGGCCCGCAAGTCGGATCTGCGCGAGCTGGAGCCGGCGACGCTGCTGCGCGACGACGGCCGCCTGCTCGAGCTGCGCGGCCGGTCGGTCTGGCTCGCCGGCACCGACGCGCGGCTCGTCGTCCACGGGCGGCTCCGCACCGATCCGGCTTCGCTCGCGCGCGAGGCCGACCTGCGCATCCTGCTCTGCCATTACCCGAACGTCGTCGACCGCCTCCAGCCCGGGCTGTTCGACCTCGTGCTCGCCGGCCACATGCACGACGGCCAGATCGCGCTCCCGTACCCGGGCGGCAAGGTGCGGTTCGCGCATCCGTCCGCGCGCTACGCCAGGGGGATCTACCGGCGTCCGGCGGCGGTCCTGCACGTCTCGCCCGGGCTCGGCACGACGTTCGTCCCGTTCCGCTTCGCGGCGCGGCCTGAGGCGACGGAGCTGGTGCTACGTTCGGCCTGATGGACGGTCAGGCGTCGATCTCGCCGGAGATCCTCGCCCGCTACGCGGGCGACGCGGCCCGGGACGTCCCCGGCGTGCACGACCTCGCAGGCCGGCGGCCGGTGAAGGTCGACGGGACGCACGTCGAGGTGCATCTCGTCGTCGACTGGGGCGCGTCGATCCAGGAGGTCGGGACAGCCGTGCGCGACCGCGTCCGCGAGTATCTGAGGCGGATGGCGCGGGTCGAGTCGGCCTCGGTCGACGTCGTCGTCGACGACGTGGCGTCGTGACCCGGATCGCCGGGCTGACGGGCGCGACGCTGCCCACGGCGCCGACGGTGTGCCACGATTGCATCTGGTGGCAGTCGAAGACCGGGCGGAGCACCGACAAGCGCAAGTGGATCCTCGGCACGGAGGAGGAGTGGGGGGCCTGGGGCACCGTCTACTACGACGACGACGCGCGGCTGCTCGGGTCGATGCAGTACGGCCCGGCCGACCTCTTCCCGCGGGCCGCGGAGCTCCCCGCAGGGCCGGCGTCGGAGGACGCCGTGCTCGTCACCTGCGCGTATCTCACCGATCCGTCGAAGCCGTGGGTGATGCAGTCGCTCTTCCTCACCGCGATCGGCGACGCGCGGGAGAAGGGCGCAGGCGCGATCGAGGCGTTCGCCTACCGGTACGCCGAGACCGACGGCTCGTTCGAGCGCTTCCACGTGCACAAGACGATCTTCCCGCGCG
>JBEQUF010000225.1:0-3906 GCA_040349295.1 Actinomycetota bacterium
GGGCCACCGCCGAGCTCTCCCTCAGCCACACGCTCGAGACCGCCGTCGACGTCGTCGCGGACCTGCTGGGCGTGACGAGCGTCGCGCTCTACCTGCCGACCGAGGACGACCGGCTCGTCGCGAGCGCGGAGCGCGGCCTCGCCGGCCCGCACGCGCGCATCGCCGAGCGGCTGCTCGAGCTCGCGCTCGGGCCGGGCCGCGCCCGGGCCGCCGTCGAGATCGAGCATGCGGCGGGCGACGTGCGCCTCGCCGACGTGCGTGACGCCGTGCGCGAGACCGGGATCGAAGGCGTCGTCGCCGTGCCGCTGCTCGTGCGGGAGTCGGTCGTCGGCCTGCTGGCGGTCTATGCGCCGAGCTTCGGCGACACGTCGCTCCTGGCGGCGCTCGCGGGCCAGCTCGCGGTCGCCGTTCAGAATGCGCAGCTGCACGAGCAGGCGAGAGAGCTCGGCCGGCAGCGGGAGGTCGCGCTCGCGAGCGAGCGCGCCGCCTCGCGGCGGCAGCGGGCGCTCTACGAGATCTCGCGCTCGTTCGCCGAGGGGCTCTCGCTCGACGACACGCTCGACGCGCTCGCGCAGACGGTGGTCGAGGTGCTCGACCTCGACGCGGCGCTGCTCGCGATGCCGGACGGCCGCCGCGAGCTGCTCGAGCCCCGCTCGCTCCACGTCGCCGACCCGGCGCTGCTCGAAGCGACGCGCGTCATCCTCTTCCGCCCGCAGCCCTTCGGCAGCGCGGAGGTGCAGCGGCTCTTCCGCAACGCGCAGGCCTTCCGCATCGAGCGCGGGCACGAGCTGCTCGACCCGTTCCTCGCGAAGGGCTGGACGGCCGCCGTCATCCCGGTCGGCTCGCCGACGGACGTGATGGCCGGCCTGACGATCGTCTCCTTTCGCCCGGGCCGCCCGCTCGGCGACGAGACGCTCGAGGCGGCGGGCGCGATCGCGGCGCAGGCGGCGCTCGCGATCGACAACGCACGCCTCTACCAGCAGCAGAAGGAGTTCGCGGACACGATGGCGCGGTCGCTGCTGCCGAGCGGACATCCCGACATCCCCGGCATCGAGGTGGGGGAGGTCTACGACTCGTCGGCCCGCGTCGACGTCGGCGGCGACGTCTACGACTACACCGAGCTGCCGGACGGACGGCTCGCCGTCGTGCTCGGCGACGTCACGGGGCACGGCGTCGAGGCGACCGCGGACATGGCGATGGCGAAGTTCGTCTTCCGCTCGCTCACGCGCGAGCACCCGGAACCCGGCGACTTCCTCGCACGCGCGAACGACGTCGTCGTCGACGAGATCGCACCCGGCAAGTTCATCACCATGACCTATGTGATCGTGAACGGCGCGAGCGGCGACGTCGCCTGCGCGAACGCGGGCCATCCGGCACCGCGGATCGTGCTCCCGGACGGCGGCGTCCGCGGCCTCGAGTCGCACGGGCTCATCCTCGGCATCGACTCGGCGCAGGAGTACGACGAGGTGCACGACGTCGTGCCGCCGGGCGGCTCGCTCGTCCTCTACACCGACGGCGTCGTCGAGGCGCGTCGTGGGGGCGAGCTCTACGGGACGGACCGGCTCGACGCGCTGCTCGCGGAGCACCGGGCGCTGCCGCCGGACGAGCTGGCGCAGCGGGTCGCCGAGGATGCGCGGGCGTGGGCCGGCGGCGAGCTGACCGACGACCTCGCCGTCGTCGTGATCCGCCGGACCGGCTGATGGAGCTCCTCCGCGGCGAGCGGCCGTGGCTGGTCGGCCATCGCGGCGCCGCCGCGCTCGCGCGCGAGAACACGCTCGCGGCGATCGAGGCGGGTGCGCGTGCCGGCGTCGACGGCGTCGAGCTCGACGTGCTCCGCGCCCGCGGCGGGACGCTCGTGCTGGCCCACGGACCGGATCTGCCGCCCGACGCCGAGCCGCTCGCGGCCGGGCTCGCGCTCGCTGCCGAGCTGGGCCTCTTCGTGCAGCTCGACGTGAAGCAGCGCGGCATCGAGGCGGACGTCGTCAACGCCCTGCGGGCCGCCGGCCTGCTGGACCGGAGCTTCGTCAGCTCGTTCTCGCTGCCGTCGCTCGCCACGTTCGCCGCCCTCTGCCCGGAGCTGCCGCGCTCGTTCACGTATCCGGAGGACCGCTTCGGCGTCTCCGGCAACGTGCTCCTGCGGCCGCTCGTGCGGCCCGGCCTCGCGACGATGCGGTCGCTCCTCCCGCGCCGGCTCCCGCGCTGGCTCGCGGCGGTCGAGGCGTCCGCGGCGACGTTGAACTGGGCGGTCGTGACGCGGGCGGCGGTCGAGGCGTGCCACCGGCGCGGGATCGCGGTCTACGTCTGGACCGTCAACGATCCGGCGCTCGCGAAATCGCTGGTGGAGACGGGCGCCGACGCTATCATCACGGACGATCCGGGGGGATCTTCCAGCTCGTGAGACGGACCGCCACTCTTCTTCTCGTCCTTGTCGCCTTCGGGGCGACGAGCGCCGCCGTGCTCGCGGACACGACGCCGCCGGCGACGACGACCGCGCCCACCGACACGACCACCACGACGCCGTCCCAGGTCGTCCCGGACGGCGTGATGATCAACGGCATCGACGTCGGCGGGCTGCCGAGCGACCAGGCGGTCTCGGCCGTCGAGGCCGCGTTCGCCCGGCCGATCACGCTGCGCTTCTCGGCCACGAAGGTCACGGTCTCGCCCGCCGTCCTCGGACTGCGCGTCGCGGCCGACAGCGCCGTCTCGGTGGCGCTGACGAGCGCGCCGGGCTCCTCGTTGACGCTGCGCGCGGGCTACGACAAGGCGCTCGTGCAGTCCTTCGTCGCGAAGCTCGCCAAGCGGTGGGCCCGCACGCCGGAGTCGTCGCGGCTCCTCTTCCGCCACTTCATCCCGGTGGTGACGAAGCCGGTGCTCGGCCGGAAGCTCGACGTCGGGAAGGCGACCGCCGACCTGACGCAGGAGCTCGTGCATGCGACGCGCGGCACGATCTCGCTCCGCGCGACCTACACGAGGCCGGCGGTCACGCCGACGTCGATCGGGCCGATCGTCGTCATCAAGCGCGGCTCGAACCAGCTGACGCTCTACGACGGGCCGAAGAAGGTGCGCAGCTTCAAGGTCGCGACCGGCCAGAACATCTATCCGACGCCGCTCGGCCGCTTCCAGATCATCGTCAAGTGGAAGAACCCCTGGTGGTACCCGCCGACGCAGGACTCGTGGGCGAAGGGTCTCAAGCCCGTGCCGCCGGGGCCGAACAACCCGCTCGGCACCCGCTGGATGGGCCTGGACTCGCCGGGCGTCGGGATCCACGGGACGGACGAGCCGGCCTCGATCGGCTACTCGCTCTCGCACGGCTGCATCCGCATGCTCGTGCCGCAGGCCGAGTGGCTGTTCGACCACGTGAACGTGGGCACGCCGGTCTATATCGTGGCGGCCTGATGCGAATCGTTCAGGCGACTGCTCTCGTTGCGGTTGCCGGTCTGTTCGGACTGCTCGTCTGGAAGCTGACGCACCAGTCCCACCCGGCGAAGGTCGGCGGCCCGGTGCCGAACTTCACGCTGAAGAAGCTCGAGGGCGACGGCTCGATCTCGCTCGCCTCGCTGCGCGGCAGGCCGGCGGTGATCAACTTCTTCGCGTCGTGGTGCGGCCCGTGCAAGGCCGAGGCGAAGATCCTCGAGTCGGCGTCGCAGCAGTACCGGGGCAAGATCGCGTTCATCGGCATCGACTACCACGACGTGACGAGCGACGGCCGCAGGTTCCTCGCTGCGCACGACATCACGTTCCCGACCGTGCAGGACGGCTCCGGCAAGATCGGCGACGAGTTCGGCCTCACCGGCGTGCCCGAGACGTTCGTCGTCAACGCGCAGGGGCGGCTGCTGAAGCACATCGCCGGCACGCTGACCGTCAACCGGTCGCTCTTCGACAGCGGGATCGAGGCGGCGCTCCACT
>JBEQUF010000235.1:0-16466 GCA_040349295.1 Actinomycetota bacterium
CCGATCGGGATCATGATCAGCGTCGCGGCGAACGCGCGCAGCATCGCGAACACGACCTTCTCGGCGGCGACGTAGCTCGTCGGCATCGGCGCGAGCAGCCGGTCCTCGATCTCGCGCGTCCACCCGAACTCGGCGACGAGCGGGAACGCGAGCGCCTGGATCGACGTCAGCACGACGGTCAGCCCGAGCAGGCCGGGGAAGAGGAGGTCGGCGTAGCCGTGCTGCGTGTAGCCGAGGCTGCCGAGCACCTTCCCGAACACGAAGAGCAGGAAGAGCGGCTGCAGGATGACCTGCGCGAGGAACGCCGGCAGCTCCTTCCACGTGACGTAGAGGTCGCGGTGCAGGACGGCGAGGAACGCGCCGGTGCGGCTGACCCCTTCGACGGGAAGGGCGGCGGTGCTCACCGCAGGCTCCGGCCGGTGAGGTTGATGAAGACGTCCTCGAGCGTGGCGGCGCCGAGGCTGACGTCGTTGAGCGCGAGGCCGTGCGCGGCGAGCGCTCCGGCGGCGGGTGCGACGAGCGGCGCCGCCTCGCCGCGCAGGTAGAGGCGGACGCGGAACGACTCGCCCTGCAGCTGCTCGACCCGCTCGACGCCCGGCAGCGCAGCGAGCGCCTCGGTCACCGCACCCTCGGCCGGCTTGTCGGCCGTGAGCTCGAGCGTCGTCTCGCCGGCGAGCGAGCGCATCAGCGCCTCCGGCGTGTCGAGCGCGAGCAGCTTGCCGTGGTCCATGATCCCGACGCGGTCCGAGAGCCCCGCCGCCTCGTGCATGTCGTGCGTCGTCAGCAAGAGCGTCACGCCCGCGTCGCGGAGCTCGTGCAGCCGGTCCCACACGAAGAGACGCGCCGCCGGGTCGAGGCCGGTCGTCGGCTCGTCGAGAAACAGCACCTTCGGCCGGTGCATGAGCGCGCGCGCGATCATCACGCGCTGCGACTGGCCGCCGGAGAAGAAGTCCGGCTTCGTCCCCGACCGGTCGGCCAGCCCGAACTGCTCGAGCAGCTCGTCGGCCCGCTGCTCGCGCACCTTCGCCGGGACGCCGTGATACGCGGCGTGGAAGATCAGGTTGTCGCGGATCGAGATCATGCGGTCGAGGTTGCTCCGCTGCGGCACCACCGCGAGCTGGCGGCGCACGCCGACCGGGTCGGCGACGACGTCGACGCCGTCGATCGACGCACGGCCGCTCGTCGGCCGCACGCGCGTCGTCAGCACGCCGACGGTCGTCGTCTTGCCGGCGCCGTTCGGGCCGAGGAGGCCGAAGACCTCGCCGCCCTCGATCGCGAACGAGACGCCGTCGACGGCGTTCACCTCGGCCTTCGGATAGCGCTTCACGAGCCCCTCGACGCTGACGACCTGCACGTCGCCACCGTAACGAGGACTCCACCTTCGACGTTAGTTGGATATGGCGACCCTGGAGCTCCACGACCGCCGTGCCGTGCGGCCGGGCGCGACCGGCGACGGACGGCTGCGCCGCGACGTCGGCCCCGTCGGGCTGCTCTTCGTCTCCGTCGGCTCGGTCATCGGCTCCGGCTGGCTGTTCGGCGCGCTCTATGCCTCGCAGATCGCGGGGCCCGCGGCGCTGATCTCGTGGGGGATCGGCGCCGTCTTCATGCTCGTGCTCGCGCTCGTCTACGCGGAGCTCGGCGGCGCGTATCCGGTCAGCGGCGGCACGGCGCGTTTCCCGCACTACAGCCACGGCAGCACCGTCGGCTACGCGACCGGATGGCTCTGGTGGATCGGCGCCGTCACGCTCGCGCCGATCGAGATCGAGGCGACGCTCCAGTACTTCACGCACTACGTCTCGTGGCTGACGACCACCTCGGGCGGCGAGACCGTGCTGACGGCCCAGGGCTACGCCGTCGCGATCGTCCTGATGGCGGTCTTCACCGTGATCAACATCCTCGGCGTCCGCTGGCTCGCGCAGGCGAACACGCCGATCACCGCCTGGAAGATCGCGATTCCCCTGCTCGCACTGGTCGCGCTGATGGCGACCCGCTTCCAGACGGCGAACTTCCACGCCGCCGGCGGCTTCATGCCGTTCGGCATGCACGGCGTCTTCTCGGCGATCGCCACCGGCGGGGTCGTCTTCGCCTACCAGGGCTTCGAGCAGGCCGTGCAGCTCGGCGGCGAGAGCACGAACCCGAAGCGGAACATCCCGTTCGCCGTCGTCGGCGCGATGCTGCTCGGCGTCGCGGTCTACGTGCTGCTGCAGATCGCGTTCATCGCAGCGCTCGACCCCGCGAACCTCTCGCACGGCTGGTCGAAGCTCGCGTTCAACGGCCTCGTCGGCCCGTTCGCCGGCCTCGCGACCGCCGTCGGCCTCGGCTGGCTCGCGGTGCTGCTCTACGTCGACGCGGCGATCTCGCCGGGCGGCACCGGCCTGCTCTACACCGGCACGAGCGCGCGCGTCGGGTATGCGCTCGGCCACGAGGGCTACCTGCCGTCGATGTTCGCGCGCATCAACCGGCGCGGCATCCCGCTGATCCCGACGCTCCTCAGCTTCGTGGTCGGCGTCGTCCTCTTCCTGCCCTTCCCGGGCTGGCAGAAGCTCGTCGGCTTCATCACCGCCGCGTCGAACCTCTCGTACGGGATGGCAGCCGTCTCGCTCGGCGCGCTGCGCCGGCAGGACGCCGACCGCGAGCGGCCGTTCCGGCTGCCGGTCGCGACGGTGCTCGCGCCGGTCGGCTTCGCGGTCGCGAACCTGATCATCTACTGGTCGGGCTGGACGACCGTGTGGCGGATCTGCGTGTCGCTCGGCATCGGCTTCGTCGCGTTCGTCGGGTACCGGCTCGCCGGCGACCGCTCGCGGATGCCGCGCCTCGACCTACGCGCGGCCGTCTGGCTCGCGCCGTACTTCCTCGGCATGGCGATCATCAGCTGGCTCGGCCAGTACGACGGCCGGGGCACGATCGCCTTCGGCTGGGACATCGGCCTCGTCGTCGTCTTCAGCGTCGCGATCTACGCGCTCGCGATGCGGTTCCGCCTCTCGGACGCCGAGGCGAAGGAGTACATCGAGCGCTTCGCGGAGGCCGACGAGGACGCAGACGCACCGCTCACCGCCGACGCCTAGTTAGTGTCGGCCCCGTGCAGGGGCGCCACGTCGTCGTCACCGGAGCAGGCCGCGGGATCGGCAAGGCGATCGCGCTGCGCCTCGCGCGCGAGGGCGCGACGCTCAGCCTGCTCGCACGCGGCGTGGACGCGCTCGAGCAGACGGCCTCGGAGGTGGGCGGCGCGTTCTCGCACGGCGTCGACATCCGCGACCGCAAGGCGGTCGACGACGCGTTCGCGGCCGCGGCGGCGGCGAACGGCCCGATCCACGCGCTCGTCGCGAACAGCGGCATCGGCGGCCCGAACGAGACGGGCGACGACGACCGCTTCTTCGATCTCGTGCAGACGAACCTCGTCGGCACCTACCACTGCGTCCGCGCCGCGCAACGCCACCTGGCGGCCGGCGGCCGCCGCGACGTCGTCGTCGTCTCGTCGATCCTCGCGCGCATCCCCGTGCCGTTCTACACGGGCTACTCGGCGTCGAAGACCGGGCTGCTCGGGCTCGTGCGCTCGCTCGCCGCCGAGCTCGCGCCCGAGGACGTCCAGGTGAACGCGATCTGCCCCGGCTGGGTGAACACCGACATGGCCCGGGAGGGGATCGGCCTCCTGGCCGACGCGCTCGGGGTTTCCTACGACGAGGCGTACGAGCGCGCGATGAGCGAGGTGCCGCTGCGCCGCATGAGCGAGCCGGCGGACATCGCGGGCACGGTCGCCTGGCTCCTCTCAGCCGACGCGCGGGGTGTCACGGGCCAGGCGATCGACCAGAACGGCGGCGCGTTCATGCTGTGAGGCGAGCGCGAGCGCACACGCGCCCGCCGCGAGGAGGTACGCAACCGAGTCGCCCGTCGCCGAGGCGATCGAGCCGCCGGCGGCGGGCCCGACGACCGCGCCGAGCGCCCAGGCCGCGTTCATCAGGCCGAACGCCATGCCCTGCGCGAGGCCGACGCGCTCTGCGCCGTCCGAGATGAGGATGAACGCGGGGGTGAAGAGCGTCCCGTACGCCATCGCGGCGAGCACGACGAGCGGGGCGTAGAACGCCGGTCGCAGGCCGAACGCGAGCGCCACCGAGCAGACGACGCTGCCGACCAGCGCGATCCGCGTCGGCAGCAGCAGCCCGCGGCGGTCGCTGAAGCGTCCGGTCAGCGGCGCCTGCACCGACTCGAGCGCGGCGCCGACGAGCCAGATCGAGCCGATCGCCGCCGCGCCCCAGCCCGCCCGCGAGAGGTGGAGCGGCGCGAGCGTCGCGAGCACGCCGAAGAGGAGGGAGGGCAGCGCCATCAGCGCGAGACCGGCGAGGAAGCGGCGCTCGCGCAAGGCCGCGAGGATCGACGCGAGCGAGGGCAGCGGCTCCTCCGGCACGGTGGCGATCCGCAGCGTCAGCGCCGCGAGCACGACTGCGAGTCCGGCGAGCGCCGCGAAGACGACGTCGCGTCCGGCGAGTGCGGCGGCGGCGCCGACGACCGGGCCGAAGAGGGCGCCGAAGGTCGCCGAGCCCATCGCCGTGCCGATCAGCGCGCCGCGCCGGTTGCGCGGCGCCGCCGCGAGCAGCCAGGCGAACGCACCGGCCCAGGTGAACGCGCTGCCGAGCCCCTGGACGAGCCGGGCGGCGAAGAGCGCGCCGAACGACCCGGCGAACGCGAAGTCGACGCTCGCGAGCCCCATCGCCGTCAGGCCGACGAGGACGGCACGCCGGGCGCCGAGGCGGACGGCGGCGACGCCGCCGGGGAGGCCGCCGACGAGTGCGCCCGTCGCATAGGCGGCCACGAGCACGCCCGCTCGGGTCTTGGAGTGGACGATGTCCGGCAGGAGCGGCGTCAGGGCCGCGTAGAGCATCGTGTCGACGAAGACGAGCACGGACACGAGCAGCAGGAGCCGGCGCATCCGCTTCAGCCTACGTTCGCCGTTGCCGATATGGCCCCCATGACCCGCTCCCTCGGCCTCGTCTCGCTCCTCGTCGTGCTCGCCGTCGGCGGCTACCTCTTCACGCAGCAGACGAAGAGCAACGGCCCGACGTCGCCCGCCGTCCAGCAGGCGGAGACACAGGCGCAGCAGAACGCCTCCGCCACGAGCTTCGACGCGGCGCTCCCGACCGTCCAGGCCTACTACGCCGACAACGGCACGTACGCCGGGCTGACCCTGCCGCCGGCCTACGAGGTCACGGTCGCGCGTGCGGACGCGACGTCGTACTGCCTCCAGTCCCTGGACGGGACGATGCACGACGCCGGCCCGAACGGCGTCCCGCAGTCCGGCCCCTGCTGAATGTGACAGCCGGCCGGGCCGCGCCGTATAAGAAGGCGTGAACGCGGCCACGACCTCGCTCCGCCTCCCGCGCGCATCCGAGCAGCCGTCGTTCGACGCGGTCGTCGCCGAGCACCTCGACAGCGTCTACCGCTACCTCGTCTACCTGACCGGTGACCGCTCGGCCGCCGAGGACCTCGCGGCGGAGACGTTCGAGAAGGCCTTCCGCAGCTGGCGGCGCTTCGATCCCCGCCGGTCGGCGCCGCGCACGTGGCTGTGCGGGATCGCCCGCAACGCCGCCGTCGACTGGCTCCGCGCCGAGGCGCGCCGGCGCCGGCGGGAGGAGATCTACGCCCGGGACTTCGACGAGGAGCAGCAGTTCGGCGACGGCCTGCCCGGCCCGGTCGAGTCGGCGCTGCGGCAGCTCTCGGCCGGCGAGCGCGAGGTGATCGCGCTGCGCATCCTGCTCGAGCTCGACGGCCCGAGTGCCGCCCGGGTGCTCGGCATCAGCAATACGGCGTGCTCGACCCGGTTGAGCCGCGCCCTGAAGCGACTGGAGGAGTTGACGCCCGATGTCGACCGTTGACCTGCTGCGCGCGCACGCCCCGAGCGCCCCCGAGAGCCTGCACAGCCGCGTGCTCGCGCTGCGGCCCGAGCCGAAGCGCACGCGCGTCCGCGTCCGGCCGGCGTTCGTCCTCGCCGGCGCGGCGACGCTCGCCGTCGCGGCGGCCGTCGTGCACGGCTTCGCCACCTCGGCGCCGAAGACGGCGGCGCCGCCACGGCACACGCCTTCCCGCGCGTTCGGCAGCGCCGGCTCGGCCGTGCAGGCGCAGACGAAGCTGGCGCCGGCCATCGGCGCCGTGCCGGCACCGTCGCCCGGGCGGCTGCAGAGCACGTCCGCGTCGCTCAGCGTCCGCGTCGACGACCTCGGCGCCAAGACGACCGAGGCGACGAAGATCGCCACGCGGCTCGGCGGCTACGCCCAGTCCGTCCACTACACCGCGGGCGGCAGCGCGACGATCGACGTCCGCGTCCCGGCCGGCCGCGTGAAGCAGGCGATCGCGCAGCTCGGCGCCCTCGGGACGATCGTCGCGCAACAGATCTCGATCCAGGACCTCACCTCGCAGCTCGAGCGGCAGTCGGCCCAGATCGCGCAGCTCCGCCGCCGGGTCGCCGCGCTGAAGCAGGCGCTCGCAAGCCCGAGCCTGCCCGACGCGCAGCGCGTCCTCCTGCAGATCAAGCTCAGCGAGGCGAAGCGGGCGCTCGCGGAGCGGCTGCACGGCCGCGCGGCGACGGTGTCGGCCGGGGCGACCGCGCGGATCTCCCTGACGCTCGAGACCAGGCGGGCCGCGGCGGCCGCGCCGCACCACCGCGGACGGCTCGGCCGGATGCTCCACGACGCGGTCGGCTTCCTCGCCGTCGAGGGGCTCGTGGTCCTGTTCGCGCTGATCGTCGCGAGCCCGTTCGCGATCGCCTTCGGGCTTGTCTGGTGGTATCGCCGGCGCGCGACCGACCGGCTTCTGATGGAATAGCGCCCGTGCTGACTCTCGCCGCCGGTCTGACGACCGGACACAAGATCGGGCTCGCCGTCGTGGGCGCGTGCTTCATCGCCTTCGCCCTCTCGGTGTCGTTCCTCGCGCCGCGCCGCTGGCCGGACTTCCCGGGCAAGAACGGCATGAGCGTCTTCATCATCGCCTCGCTCGTCTTCTTCGGCGCCATGCTCACCTCGGTGCTCGTCTTCGGCAAGGAGCACGAGGCGAAGGCGGCCGAGAAGCCCGGCAGCCTCGGCCAGGGCTCGACGTCGCACACGATCAAGGTGACCGAGTCGGAGTGGAAGGTGCAGCTCCCCGCGACGTCCGAGACCTCGGGCGGGACGTTCACCTTCGTCGTCCACAACGCGGGCAAGATCCCGCACGACCTCGCCGTCACCGGCCCCGGCATCAGCGGCACCGAGAAGACGCCGACGATCAAGCCCGGCGGCGACGCGACGCTGAAGGTCGCGCTCTCGACCGGCAGCTACACGCTCTACTGCACCGTCCCCGGGCACAGGCAGCTCGGGATGGTCGCGAAGCTCTCCGTCGGCTGATTCCGGGCAAAGGAAAGCCCGCCGTGGATGGCCGCAGCGGGCTCGAGGGGAGTGCCGGGATCGGGTGTGGGAGGGGAGAGATCGCCGGCACGTGGATCATCGGCGTGCGGCGCGGCTGCGGGCGACCCGAGAAAGGGTGATTTCCGCTTCGATACGCTGTGGCACTCCACCCGGAGAAGTGGCCGAGTGGCTGAAGGCGGCGCCCTGCTAAGGCGTTAGGTGGGTGAATACCTGCCTCGAGGGTTCGAATCCCTCCTTCTCCGCTCATGCGAAAGCCCCGCCTCGGCGGGGCTTTCTGCGTCGTGCGACGGAGAGGGCGGGATTTGAACCCGCGACGCACCTTTCAGCACGTACGCGATTTCCAGTCGCGCTCCTTAGGCCACTCGGACACCTCTCCAAGCTGGGGCATCCTAGCCCCGCACCGGAAGCGGCCTCGTGGGGGAAACGAGGTTTCCCCCAGCGAGACCGGGTCTCGCGCGGTGCGCGCGACGTGAGACGGAGGGGAGAGGATTTGAACCTCCGATCCGCTTGCACGGATAACGGTTTTCGAGACCGCCGCATTCGACCGCTCTGCCACCCCTCCGCGGCGGGCGGAATCGTAGCTCAGTCGTGGACGCGGGCGATCAGCTCGCGGCGCTTCAGCACGGTCTGGTTCGTGCCCGCGAGCCGGACGTCGTAGCCGGAGCCCTTCGGGAACAGCACCTTGTCGCCGGGGGCGACGCCCTCGGCGTCCGGGCCGGCGGCGATGACGATGCCGCTGCGGCACTGCGCCTCCGCGCTCGCCGGGATGATCAGTCCGAGCCGGGTCTCGGCCTCCTCGTCGGTCGGCTCCACGACGACGAAATCGTCGAGCGGCTCCAGCGTCAGCATCGCGGGCACGATACTTCTGCGCATGGCCTCGCCGTTCGTGGAGCTGGAGATCGGCGGTCGCACCGTCAAGGTGTCGAACCCGGACAAGGTCTACTTCCCGGAGCGCGGCGAGACGAAGCTCGACCTCGTGCAGTACTTCCTCGCCGTCGGCGACGGGATCGTGCGCGCGCTCTACGAGCGCCCGTGCCAGCTGAAGCGGCAGCCGGAGGGCGTCGGCGGCGAGGTGATCTGGCAGAAGCGCGTCCCCGAGCGGCGGCCGGACTGGATCGAGACGGCGCGCGTCACCTTCCCGAGCGGCCGGCACGCGGACGAGCTGTGCGTCACCGAGATCGCGCACGTCGCGTGGGCGGCGAACCTCGCGACGCTCGAGTTCGGCGCCTGGCCGTCGCGTCGCGCGGATCCGGAGAAGCCCGACGAGCTCCGCATCGACATCGACCCGCAGCCCGGCACCGGCTTCGCCGAGGCCAAGCGCACCGCCGCGATCGTGCACGAGGTCCTCGACGAGATCGGCTTCACCGGCTGGCCGAAGACGAGCGGCAACCGCGGCATCCACATCTACTGCCGCATCGAGCCGAACTGGGAGTTCCGGGTCGTGCGCCGGTGCGCGCTCGCGTTCGCGCGCGAGATCGAGCGGCGCGACCCGGCGCTCGTCACGACCGCCTGGTGGAAGGAGGAGCGCGGCGAGCGTGTCTTCGTCGACTACAACCAGAACGCACGCGACCGCACGATCCTCTCCGCCTACTCGGTGCGCGGCCGCCCCGACGCGACGGTGAGCGCGCCGGTCACGTGGGACGAGCTGCCCGACGTCGCGACGGAGGACTTCACGATCGCGACGCTGCCGCCGCGCTTCGCGAAGCTCGGCGACCTGCACGAGGGGATCGACGAGGCGGTCTGCGACCTGCGTGTGCTGCTCGAGTGGGTCGAGCGCGAGGAGGCGGAGGGCGTCGGCGAGGCGCCGTACCCGCCGAACTTCCCGAAGATGCCGGGCGAGCCGATGCGGGTGCAGCCCTCCCGCGCGAAGCGGAAGGGCTGACCCGCCGGATCCTCAGCGGATCCGCGCCTGCACCAGCCGGCGATTCGACACACCTGCGAGCAGGCTGTCACCAGGCTTCCGCACGCGGACGAAGACGACGAGCTCGGTGCCGGGCGACAGCGGCATCCGTGCCGTCGGGCTGAAGGTGACGGTCGCCCAGCCGCCGCCGTCGGTCGCGACCTCCGGCGAGTTCCGCACCCAGCCGTAGGGCAGGCCGAGGGCGAAGACGAGCGCGCCCTGCACCGAGAACCCGCGCGTATCCGAGACATGGAAGCGACCGGTCAGCGCGCGGCGCGAGCCGAGCGGCTGCGGCGAGAACTTGACGTTGTCGACGACGAGCTGATCGGGCTTGACGACCGTGGTCACCGAGATCGCCGCGCCGCCGCTCGTCGCGGGTGCGATCACCGCGGTCTGTCCCGACGTCGCCGTCGAGCTGCCCTTCGAGTTCGACGCCTTCACGGTCACGCGCAGCGTGTGCGCCACGTCGGCCGACGTCGTGTTGTACGTCTGGCCCGTCGCGCCGGTGATCCCGCCGCAGCTCGCGCCGGCGCCGTCGCAGCGGCTCCACTGGTACGTGTACGAGATCGGCTGCACGCCGGACCAGCCGCCGGACCCTGCCGACAGCGTCTGGCCCTCCTGCGCGTTGCCGGAGATGGACGGTGCCGCCGTGTTGTGCGGCGCGGTGCCGACGGCCGCGACGACGGACGTGGGATTGGACGTCGCGCTCGTGCTGCCGCTGGAGTTCGTCGCGGAGACCTCGGAGCGGAGCCGGTGGCCGACGTCGGCCGTGGTCTCGGTGTACTGCTTGCTGTTCGCGCCGGCGATCGTCGCGCAGTTGGCGCCGGCGGAGTCGCAGCGGAGCCAGCTGTAGGTGAACGACGTGGGGCTGTTCCGCCAGCGACCGTCGCTCGTCGTGAACGTCGAGCCGTCGCGGGCGGAGCCGCTCACGCTCGGTAGCGACGTCGCCGACGGCGGTGCAAGCCCGGCTGCGGCCGCCGTCGCGGCGCAGATCGCGCCGATGATGAGGGCGGCGGCGAGCCACCGCCCGCGAACGATGTTGCGCTTCATGGTCGTGCCTCCTCGTCGGGAACGAGTGCCTTGTGCCCCCGGGCACGATCGCGAGACGTGGCGGCGACACGCCTTGCCGTCCCATGACGCGGATCTTTCGTTCGCCTTACGTGCGGGTCGGCGAGAGCGCCGGGACCGGCTGCCCCGACCCGCGGAGGCACCACGCGAGGAGCAGCGTCGACGCGGTCAGCGCCGCGGCGATCGCGGCGTACGTCGTGCCGAAGCCGGCACGCGAGATCGCCCAGCCGGTGAGCGCGGCGCCGGCCGGCGTCCCGGCGCTCGAGAGCGCGAGGAAGGCGGCGACGATCTGCGGACGCGACGCCGCGTCGGCGCGGGTCGTGAGGAGCGCCGTGATCGGCGACACGCCGAGCGGCCCGCCGAGGCCGAAGACGGCCATGACGCCGATCGCGAGCAGGCGCGGCGTCCCGGCGACGAGGGGCCAGAGCGGCGCCGCCATCAACGCGAAGCCGGCGGTGCCGAGCGTCATCGGCGCGACGCGCTTCGCGAACCGCAGCGTCACGAGGCCGCCGGTGAGGGAGCCGACCGCACTGGCCGTGAAGAGCACGCCCGCCGTCCGCGCGTCGTGGAAGCGGCCGAACGCGAGCGCCGGCAGCGAGGCGAAGAGCGCGGCGAAGGCGACGTGCGCGAGGAACGCGACGACGACGATCGAGGTCAGCAGCGGGTCGGCGAAGACGCGCCGCACGCCGTGGAAGAGCCCGCGCGGCCGGTCCTGCCGTGCGACCGCGCGACCCGCGCGCACGAAGGCGAGCACGATCACCGCCGAGAGCGCGTAGCTCGCGCCGTCGAGGTAGAGCAGCTGCGGCGCACCGATCAGCGGGATGAGCACGCCCGCCGCAACCGGCCCGGCGATGCCCGTCACCTGGATCGCCACCTGCAGCGACGCCTGCGCGTGCGAGACCTCGCGCTCGTCCTCGCCGACGAGCTCCGGCAGCAGCGAGCTCGCGGCCGCCGCGTACGGGACGCTGAAGATCCCGATCACCGTCACGAGCACGAGCAGCACGGGGAAGGAGAGGTCGCCGGCCGCGTGGAGCACCGGCACGAGCGCGAGGAGCGGCGCGCGGCACGCGTCGCCGAGGATCAGGGAGCGCCGCGCGCCGAGCATCGCGACGAGCGAGCCGCCCGGGATGCCGAGGGCGAAGGCCGGCAGCGTCTGGCAGGCGAGGACGAGCCCCATCTTCGTCGTCGAGCCCGTCGTCGCGAGCACGAACCACGGCAGCGCGACCGTCGTCATCGAGGTGCCGGTCAGCGAGATCGACCGGGCGGAGATGATCCAGCGCATGCCGAGATAATAGGATGGACATCCTTCTTTGTAAAGTGTCGGCATGCCGAAGGTCTCGCAGGAGCACGTGGAGGCGCGCCGGGCGCAGATCCTCGAGGGAGCGCGCCGCTGTTTCGCGCGCTACGGCTACGACGGCGCGACGGTGCCGAGGCTCGAGCAGGCGATCGGCCTGTCGCACGGCGCGATCTTCAACTACTACCGCTCGAAGCTCGACCTCTTCGTCGCGCTCGCGCTCGAGGACCACCGGCGCTTCGGGCGCCTGTACGAGGCGCTCGGCTTTGCCGGCATGGCCCGCCACATCGCCGAGGTCGACCCGGCCTGGCTCAGCGTCTACCTCGAGCTCCACCGCCGGCTGTACACCGATCCCGAGCTGAAGAAGGCCTGGCGGAAGTGCGCCGTCCACGACGTCGGGCACGTCCACGACTTCGCGCACACGGTGCTCTACGGGCTCGTGTTCATGCGGGCGGCCGGCGTCGAGATCGACGTCGAGCCGATCATCGCCTCAGCGCAGCAGATCCTCGACCGCTAGATCGGTCGCCCGCCGGGGCGGGCGCACCTCGCGCCACGTGCACTGGTCGGGATCCTTGTCCGGCCGGAAGCGGATCAGCCGCGTGCCGTGCCGGAAGCGGTGCTTCTCGAGCTTGTCGTACCGCACCTCGACCACGAGCTCCGGCTTCACGGCGACCTGCTCGAGCTCGCCGGTGCCCCAGCGGTTCGGCTCCGAGAAGCCGCGGTCGTTCGCCTCGTCGATCAGCGGCACGAGCAGCGCCGCGATCTCGTCCTGGCGCTTCGCGCCGACCGCCGCCGAGCCGACGTAGTCGAGCCGGCCGTCGTCCGCGTACAGCCCGAGCAGGATCGTCGCGATCGTCGAGCGGCCGCCGGCCTTCCACCGCAGCCCGATCACGACGCAGTCCGCCGTCTTGTGCGGCTTCACCTTCGCGACGCCGTCGCGCGAGCCCGGGAGGTAGGGGAGCCCGAGCTTCTTCGCGATCACGCCGTCGAAGCCGGCCGCCTGCAGCGTCTCGAGCCAGTCGCGGCCGACCGCGACGTCGTCGGAGGTCGGCGACAACGCGATGCCGCCGGCCACGCGCTCCAGCTCGGCACGGCGCTCTTCGATCGGCTTCGTGTGGATCCGCTCCCCGTTCCACAGCAGCAGGTCGAAGGCGACGAACGTCGCCGGGATCTCGCCGCTCAGCTTGCGGATGCGCGATTCGGCGGGGTGCAGCCGCATCTGCATCGCGTCGAAGTCGAGCTTGCCGTCGCGCGCGATCACGATCTCGCCGTCGAGTGCGGAGCCTTTCGGCAGCAGGTCGCCGAGCGGGCGCAGCTCGGGGAAGTAGCGGAGAAGCGGCCGTCCGTTGCGCGACCAGAGCGCGAGGTCGCCGTTGTCGTTCTCGGGCACGCCGCGGAAGCCGTCCCACTTCGGCTCGTACCGCCACGCACCCTCGGGGAGCTCGGCGAGCAGCTCGGCCTCCATCGGCGGGAACGGGACGTTCGGGCCCGGCTGCCCCGCGTTTGCATCTGCCATCAGCGGAGACCCTACTGCGATGAGCGATCTGAACGGGGTCTGGGACGTGCGCCGCACGGGCGGCGCGTTGCCGCCGCTCGCCGGCGTGCAGAAGCGGATCCGCGGGTCCCACGGCGAGACGGTCGTGCTCCGCGGCCCGCGGCTGCCCTTCGACGTCCGCGACAACAGCCTGCGCTACCGCGCGCCGTTCGCCTTCCTCGTCGACGTGCTCGAGCCGGACGGCGACGGCTTCCGCGGCCGAGCGACGGCGTTCGGGCGCACGTACGGCGAATTCGAGCTGAGGAGAGCAGCGATGACCGACATCCAGGCACAGCTGATCAGCCACCTCGACGAGGCGCACGCGCTCGAGGCGACGGTGCTGCGCATGCTCGACGGCCTCATCCGGAGCGCCGACGACCCGGAGCTGATCGACCGGCTCGAGCACCATCGGCCCGAGACGCAGCAGCACGAGTCGCTGCTGCGCGGGCGTCTCGAGGCGCACGGCGCGACGCCGTCGCTCGTCCGTCAGGCAGCGGGGATGCTCGAAGGCGTGCTGAAGCTCCCGCTCGACCTCGTCCGCGGCGAGTCGAACGGGCGCGGCGCGCGCGACGCGTACACGACGGAGCACCTCGAGATCGCGAGCTACGAGCTGCTGCGCCGGGTCGCCGAGCGCGCAGGCGACGAGGAGACGGCGCGCGCGTGCCGGGACATCCTCGAGCAGGAGCGCGCGATGGCGCAGTTCATCGAGGAGCACTGGGACCGCTTCGCGGAGCAGTCGCTCCGCGAAGCGGGAATCGCCGTCTGATCAGTGGAGCCAGGGAGCGAGGAAGCTCTCGATCTCCCGGCAGCCGCGCGGCTTCTCGAGCCGGGCGCGGACGACCTTGTCCTCGACGACGACGAGCGTCGGCATCGTGCCGATCCCGAACCGCTCGACGAGGTCGGGACGCTCCTTCTCGTCGACGCGGTACAGCGTGAAGGTGCCGTGGTTCCTGCGGCGCTGGAGCACCTGGGCGAGGAAGCCTTCGGCACGGCGGCAGGCGCCTGAGACCGGTGAATAGAAGAACACCAGGCCAGGCTTCTGGGCGTGCGAAGCCGCGGTGGAAATGGTCGAACCTCCTGTCAGCGGGGGAAGCTGGACATTCCTTACCCGCAGCGCCTGAGGAGCTAACGCACGGTTTGCTCAGGAACCACTAAGAGCGCTTCATCTAGCGTTGGCTCCGTGCGGAGGGTCGTGGTGACGGGGCTCGGGGCGGTGACCCCGATCGGCAACGACGCGCGCTCGACGTGGGAGGCCGCGGTCGCGGGCCGGAGCGGGATCGACTGGATCCGTGCGTTCGACCCGGGCGACTCGCCCGTTCGCGTCGCCGGCGAGGTGAAGGACTGGGACCCGTCGGGGCTCGGCGACCCCCGCGAGCTGCGCCGTCTCGACCGCTACGTCCTGTTCGCGCTCGGCGCCGCCAAGGAAGCCGTCGCCCACGCGCAGCTCGAGGGGGCGTACGACCCGGGCCGGGTCGGCGTCCTCTTCGGCAGCGCGATCGGCGGCATCATCGGCATCGCCGAGCAGGCCGACGTCCTGCGCGACCGGGGTGCCCGCCGCGTGTCGCCGACGTTCATCCCGAGCGTCCTCGTCGACGCCGCCTCCGGCCAGCTCGCGATCTCGCTCGGCTTCCGCGGCCCGAACTACGCGCCGGTCTCGGCCTGTGCGACCGGCTCGACCGCGATCGGCGAGGCGGCCGAGGTGATCCGTCGCGGCGACGCGGACGCCGTGCTCGCCGGCGGCTCCGAGGCGTGCATCCATCCGCTGATCCTCGCCGGGTTCGTCTCGATGCGCGGGCTCGCGGAGGAGCACGAGCATCCGCCGCGCGCGTCGCGCCCCTTCGACGCCACGCGCGCCGGCTTCGTGATGGGCGAGGGCGCGTGCGTCCTCGTGCTCGAGGAGCTCGAGGCGGCGAAGGCGCGTGGCGCGACCGTGTACGCCGAGATCCTCGGCTACGGCGCGTCGAACGACGCGCACCACATGGCGCAGCCGGACCCGGAGTCGACCGGCGTGAAGGAGATGATCCGCGCCGCGCTGACGCGCGCGAACATCGAGCCGGAACGCGTCGGGTACATCAACGCGCACGGCACCTCGACACCGCAGGGCGACCTGGCCGAGACGCGCGCGATCAAGGAGGTCTTCGGCGATCATGCGTACTCGCTCGCGGTCTCGTCGACCAAGTCGGTCACCGGCCACTGCTTCGGCGCAGCGGGGGCCGTGGAGGCGATGATGTGCGTGCTCGCCGTCCACGAGGGCGTCCTGCCGCCGACGATGAACTACGAGACACCCGATCCGGAATGCGACCTCGACTACGTGCCGAACGAGGCGCGCCGCGTGCAGGTCGACGTCGCGCTCTCGAATGCAATGGGCCTCGGCGGGCACAACGGCTGCGTGCTGGTGGGCCGTGTCTGAGGAATACGCCGAGTCGATGACGTCCCCGCCGACCGACGCGCTGCGGCGGCTCGGCGAGGAGACGGCGCCGCGTGACGACGCGGGGATGTCCGTCGGGCCGCTCGAAGGGGCGTTCCTGCGCTTCCTCGTCACGCTGAAGCAGCCGAAGCTCGTGGTCGAGATCGGCGTCTTCACCGGCTGGTCCGGCATCGAGATCGCCTCGGCGCTGCCGCCCGGCGGCAAGCTCGTCGCGTGCGACGTGAACGAGGAGACGACGGCGATCGCGCGGCGCTACGCCGAGGAGAGCGGCGTCGCCGACCGCATCGAGTACCGCGTCGGCCCGGCGCAGGAGACGATCGCCTCGCTCGACGGGCCGTTCGATCTCGTCTTCATCGACGCCTGGAAGCCGGACTACATCGAGTACTACGAGCTCGTGCTCCCGAAGCTCGCGGACGACGGGCTGATCCTCGCCGACAACACGCTGTCGGAGTCGGTTCATCCGTTCAACGAGCACGTGCGCGACGACCCGCGCGTCGAGCAGGTGCTCGTCCCGATTCGCGACGGCGTCACGCTGATCCGCAAGCGCGGTTGAAGCGGCCGCCCGAGCGGATCGAGACCGAGCGGCTGCTGCTGCGCCGCTTCGAGGAGGGTGATGTCGCCGCCTTCGCGGAGATGATCGACGACAACCGTGACCACTACGCGGCGTTCATCCCGTTCTACGTCGAAGGCGACCCCGCCGAGCGAGTCGATCGGTATCGCCTGCAGTTCGACGCCGGGGAGGGATTCGTGTACGCGGCGTTCGAGGGCGACCGCATGATCGGCGGCGGGATGCTCTTCCCGCGCATCGGGCCCGACGCGCTCGAGCTCGGCTACCAGCTCCGACGCGATGCGAC
>JBEQUF010000295.1:0-10437 GCA_040349295.1 Actinomycetota bacterium
GGTTCGACATGATCCGCGTGTTCGGCTCGTTCCACGCCGACCACTCGTGCACCCACGGGAACCGTTTCGAGGCGGCGTAGGCGAAGAGACCGAAGCCCTTCGTCGGCAGCGCGTTCCACGTCCTGCCGCCGTTCGCCCAGCGGGGCGACCCCCAGAGCGTCACGACCGCCGGGATCTTCGCCGCGTGCAGCGCGTCGAGGACGACGCCGTACTGCCCCCAGTCGAGCCGTCCCTGCGTCTTCTCGACCTGATCCCACCGGACGGTGAGGCGGACGACGTGGACGCCGAGCGTCTGCAGCGTCGAGACGCGCTGGTCGAGCGTGCCGGCGCCGTACAAGAGCCAGGCGTCGTCCTGGACGCCGTATTGCGCCGACATCGACGCATTCGCCGCCGGCGCCGCGATCGCGGCCAGCAGCACGAGGAGGATCGCTGCTCTGCGCATGACTTCAAAGTAGGAAAAGATGTATGACGGGCGTGTTAACGCTGAACCGTGCGTCCGCTCAGCCGCGTCGGGCGGATGCGGAATGCCACGGGTTTGTTGCCGCCGGAGCTCGGCCGGCGGCGGCCGCCGCTGCCTGCGAATCGCGCGACGAGCAGCGCGAGCGCCTTCGCAGCCGCTGCGCCATGCAGCTCCTCGTACTCGCCGTCCACGATGACGCTGCGCCAATTGCCACGTTCGTACTCGTCGACCTCGAAGCACACGGTGCCGTTCTCGCGCATCATCGCGATCTTCCGGCCCTCGATCGACTGGACGTAGATGTGCTCGCCGTCCCACGCGTAGATGATCGGGACGACGTACGTCTCCCCGCCCGCGTGCATGCCGATGCGGCCGACGACCTGCCGCCGGAGGAACTCGTCGATCTCGGTCTCGTCAAGTGGACGCATTGGCGCATGCGGGATCTTCGCCGAGCGGATCTCCCGACGAAGCGTACGCACGCGCCCGCGACCCGCCGCACAGATCGGCGAAGACGCACGCGCCGCAACGGCCCGAGAAGCGTGCAGCCCTGATGTCGCGCAGCAGCGGGCTCTCGCGGTACAGGTCGACGATGCTGTGCTCGCGCACGTTCCCGACGCCGACGGGCAGGAAGCCGGCCGGGAAGACCTCGCCGTCGTGCGCGACGAAGACGATGCCCTTGCCGTCGCGCGTGCCCTTCGTCTGCGCCTTCGGCAGGCCGTGCGGCGGGCCGAGCAGCGTGTGCAGCCGGTGCGTCAGCAGGTTCTGCCGGATCGGTCCGGCGGCGACCCGCCGGAAGAACGGCGCCTCGACCGTGCGCACGACCATGCCGTAGCGCGAGGCCTCGAGGAGGAAGTGACAGACCTCCTCGTTCTCGGCCGGCGTCAGCTCCTCCAGGTCGGCGCCGCGGCCGGTGCGCACGAGGAAGAAGACCTCCCAGACGGAGACGTCGCGCTCGAGCAGCAGCTCGACGATCTCCGGCAGCTCGTGCAGCGTCTCCGGCCGGACGACGGTGTTCACCTGCACGGTGAAGCCGAGCGTGCCGAGCAGCTCGATCGCGTCGAGCGTCTCATCGAAGTGGCCGGTGATCCCGCGCAGCCCGTCGTGCGTCTCGGCGCTCGCGCCGTCGAGGCTGAGCGACGCTGCTTTCACGCCTTCGTCGCGCAGCGCGAGCAGCGTCGACGGCTTCAGCTTCGGCGTCACGCTCGGCGAGACGGCGACGGGGATCCCCTGCGACCGGGCGTGCCGCACGAGCTCGAGCAGGTCGTGCCGCATCAGCACGTCGCCGCCGGTGAGGACGAGCACGGGATACGGCTTCTCGAAGCCGCGCAACGAGTCGATGAAGGTCAGTCCCTCCGCCGTCGTCAGCTCGCCCGGCAACGGCTCGGAGATGGCGTCCGCGCGGCAGTGGCGGCAGGCGAGCAGACACGCGCGCGTCGTCTCCCAGAAGACGAGGATCGGCCTGGCGTCGAAGTCGATCACAGCTCGACCACCTCGTCGGCCGCGTCGGCGACGTCGTCGGTGTGGCTGATCAGCAGGACGCCCCGGCCTTCCCGCGGCAGCTCGAGGATCGTCTCGACGACCTCCGCGGCGGTCGGCGCGTCGAGATGCGCAGTCGGCTCGTCGAAGATCACGAACGGTGCGTCGGAGAGGAACGCGCGTGCGAGTGCGAGGCGCTGCCGTTGCCCGCCCGAGACGAGCGCGCCGTGCTCGCCGACGTGCGTGTCGAGGTCGTCGGGCAGGGTCTCGACCCAGTCGAGGGCGCGCGCCCGGCGCAGTGCGGCCCGGAGCTCGTCGTCGGTCGCGTCGGGCCTCGCGATGCGGAGGTTCTCGCGGATCGACGTCGCGAACAGATGCGCATCCTGGTCCGAGAGGAGCACCGTCGAGCGCACGTCCGCCTGCGTATACGCGCGCAGGTCGCGCCCGTCGAGCAGCACGGCTCCGAACTCGGGGTCGCGGAAGCGGACGAGCAGGTGTGCAAGCCGCGTCTTGCCGGCGCCGCTCGGCCCGACGAGCGCGACGACGACGCCGCGACGCAGCCGGACGCCGCCGTATTCGAGCGTCCTCCCTTCCGGACGCGGTGCGGGCGTCGGCGGATCGAGCACGGGCGCCGGGCGGTCGACGACGTCGTAGACGCGGGACGCCGCCTCGTCCGCCGCACCGAGCTGCTGCGCCGCCGCGGGCAGCGGGCGAACCGCCTCGAACGACGCGAGCGCGAGCAGCGCGAGCATCGCGAGCAGCACGCCGCGGACGTGCGGCACGGCGACGACGAGCATGCCGGCGGCTGCGAGACCTGCCGCGAGCGTGACGAGGCCATCGCCCATCCCTTCCGCCAGCGCGGCGCGGCTGCGAATCGCGGTCAGCGCGCCGTCGCCGCCGTCGATGCGGGCGAGCGCCGCCTCCCGCCCGCCGAAGACGACGAGCTCGGGCGCCGCGTCGAGCGTCGAGACGACGTCCGCCAGGAGGGCTGCGCGCACCGGCGCCTCGCGGCGCGCGCTCGACCGGACGAGCGCCGCCGACGCCGCGGGGACGAGGAGCCCGCCGCCGACGAGCGCCGCCGCGAGCACGAGGCCGGCGCGCAGGTCGACGAGCCCCGCGGTGAGGACGGCCCCGGCGCCGACCAGCACCGCCACGAGCGGCGGCCCGACCGCGCGCACGAAGACGTTCTGCAGCTCGTCGACGTCCGCGACGAACCGGCCGAGGAGATCGCCGCTCCGCGTCTCGGCGGGCAGCCCCTCCGGCACGAGCGGCTCGAGCCGTGTGAAGAAGGTGACGCGCAGCCGCGCGAGCAGTCGCAGCGCGGCGTCGTGCGATGCGAGCCGCTCCGCGTAGCGGAAGACACCGCGCGAGATGCCGAAGAAGCGGACGCCGACGATCGTGACCGCGAGCGAGAGGATCTCCGGCCGCAACGCGGCGCGCGAGATGAGATAGCCCGACGTCGCCATGAGAGCGACGCCCGCCCCGATCGCGAGCGCACCGAGCAGGACACCGAGCGCGAGCCGCGCGCGCAGCGGCCGGGCCGTGACGAGGACGCGACGCAGCGAGCTCATGCCTGCTGACGCTCCTCGACCGGCGCAAGCGCGACGACACGGTCGCACGCGGCGAGCAGCCGGGGGTCGTGCGTCGCCACGAGGACGGTCGTCGTCTCGGGGAGCGCGCCGATCGCGTCGATCACGATCTGCGCGGCGCCGGCGTCGAGATGCGTCGTCGGCTCGTCGAGGACGAGCAACGCGGCGTCGCGTGCGAGCGTGCGCGCGAACGCGAGCCGACGGATCTCGCCGAAGGAGAGGGGCGTGCGCTCGCCGAGCACGTCGTCGAGCCGCGCGAACCCGGCGCCCGCCTGCGCGAGCGCGCGTTCGAGACGCTCGTCGGCGATCGCCGGCCCGCCGAGCGCGGCTCGCACCGTGCCCGCCGGCAGCTGCGGCCGCTGCGGCAGCCAGGCGAGCCCGCGATGCCATGCCGTGGGATCGAGCTCCCGCAGGTCGACGCCGTCGACCGTGATCCGGCCGCTCGTCTGGTCGAGGAGGCGCAGCACGATCTCGAGCAGCGTCGTCTTGCCCGCGCCGCTCGGACCGCCGATCGCCACCCGTTCGCCGGGGCCGATCGCCGCGTCGAGCCCCGAGAGCGCAGGCTCGTCCCGGCCGGCGTAGTGCAGGCCGAGCGCCTCGAACCGGATCGTCGCCCGTCGCAGGTCCGGCACCGGCAGCGGCCGCTCGGGAGCCCGGACGGCCGGGGGCAGGTCGAGCAGCTCGAAGACGCGCCCCGCCGCGGCGAGGCCGTCGGCACTCGCATGGAACTGCGCGGCCGCGGCGCGGAGCGGGCCGTAGAACTCCGGCGCGAGCACGAGCACTGCGAGCGCCGGCGCCAGGGCGATCCCGCCGTCGACGAGCCGCAGCCCGATCTCGACCGCGATCACCGCGGTGCTGATCGTCGCGGCGAGCTCGAGCACGAGGGCGGAGAGAAACCCGATGCGCAGCGTCGACATCGTCTCGCGGCGGTAGGCCTCCGAGACGTCCGCCACCGACGGCGTCCGGTTGAACGCGCGCAGCGTCGGCAGGCCGCGCACGACGTCGACGAAGTACGAGGAGAGGACGCCGAGCGTGCGGAAGCGACGCAGCGTCCGCTGTTCGGTCACCTTGCCGACGAGGATCCCGAACACGGGGATCAGCGGCAGCGTCAGCGCCATCACGAGCGCCGAGGTGAGGTCGTGCCACACGACCCAGGCGAAGACGATCGCCGGGACGGCGCACGAGAGGACGAGCTGCGGCAGGAACTTGCCGAAGTACGGCCCGAGCGCGTCGAGCCCGGTGACGGCTGCCGCCGCGAGCTCGCCGACGGCCACGTCTCGCGGCCGCGCATCGATCAGGTGCGCGACGAGGCGCCGGCGCAGCGACGCAGCGACGCGGACGGCCGTGCGACGGCCGCCGGTCTCGAGCAGCCACGCAACGGCGGCGCGAACCGCGGTCGTGACCGCGAAGACCGCGAGCTCGCCCCCGACCCGCCGGTGCTGGAGAAACGCGTGGTCGACCGCGAGCCCGAGTGCCACCGCCTGTGCGACGGTCGCGACGGCGCCGACGACCCCCAGCACCCCGGCCAGGAGAACGAAGCGGCGTGCCGCCGGCGCTTCGCGCAGGAGCCGAGGATCGACCGGCCGCATGGACTCAGTGCTGCGTCAGCGGGGTGCGGACGTCCGTGCCGGTGATCCGTGCACGGAACACCCAGTACGTCCACGCCTGGTAGAGCAGGACGATCGGCGTGAAGACGAGCGCGACGATCGTCATCACCGTCAGCGTGTAGTGCGACGAGCTCGTCGTCCAGATCGTCGGGCTCAGCGCGGAGTCGGTGCTGGACACGATCACGCGCGGATAGAGGTTGAGGAAGATCGTCAGCACGATCAGCGCGACCGAGGCGGCCGTCGCGGTGAACGCGAGGCCGACGCGCTGCGACCGGAGGAACGCGCCCGCTGCGAACGGCAGGCAGAAGGCCGCGATCGGGACGATGCCGGGGACGAGCCCCTTGCCGTTGCTGCGCGCGTTGGCGTACGTCCAGATGAGGAAGCCGACGACAAGCGCAGCGGCAGGGAGCCCGAGACGCGCGGCCGTCGCCTTCGCGCGTGCTTCGAGCTCGCCTGCCGTGCGCAAGCTGAGGAACAGGGCGCCGTGGAACGCGAACAGCGCGAGCATCGTCAGCCCGCCGAAGATCGCGTACGGATGCAGCAGGTCGAGCAGGTTCGCGGTCACCTGACCGCTCGCGTCGACCGGCACACCGCCGACGAAGTCGCTGACGCCGACGCCCCAGAGGAGCGCGGCCAGGCCGCTCGAGACGGCGAGGACGACGTCCCAGCGGTTGCGCCACTCGGCGTCGGGCCGCTTGTTGCGGTACTCGATCGCGACGCCGCGCAGGATCAGGGCGACGAGGATCAGGAACAGCGCGAGGTAGAAGCCCGAGAAGAGCGACGAGTACCAGCCCGGGAACGCGGCGAAGGTCGCGCCGCCGGCGACGAGGAGCCAGACCTCGTTGCCGTCCCAGACCGGTCCGATCGTGCGGATGAGGACGCTGCGCTCCTCGACGTCACGGCCGACGAACGGCAGCACGGCGCCGACGCCGAAGTCGAAGCCCTCGAGGACGAAATAGCCGATCCACAACACGACGATCAGGAAGAACCAGAGCGTCTGCAGGTTCCAGTAGCCGTGATGAACGGTCGCCGCGAGCATCAGTAGGTGAGGGCGGGAACGCCGACGGCCTCCTGCCCGTCCTTCGGCTCGTACGTTCCTGCACCGTCGGGGCCCGCCTTGGCGGCGCCGATCATCAGCTTCGCCTCGACGCCGGCGAGCACGCCGTAGAGCAGCGTGAAGCCTGCGAGCGTCAGCCCGACCGACCACGCGGAGACCGTCGGCGACACCGCGTTCTTCGTCAGCAGCAGCCCCTGCACGACCCACGGCTGCCGGCCGATCTCGGTGAAGAGCCAGCCGCTGAGGTTCGCGAGCATCGGGATCGCGAGACCCCAGACGGCGATCCGGTTGAAGCGGTCGCTCCGTTCGAGCCGCTCGGGCACGCGCGCGAGCCAGAGCCCGACGGCTGCGAGCGCGAACGCGAGGATCCCGAGCCCCGCCATGACGCGGAACGACCAGTAGGTGACGCCGACGATCGGCTTGTAGTCGCCCGGGCCGTACTTCTGCTCGTACTGCGTCTGCAGGTCGTTCATGCCTTCGACGCGGCCGTTCCAGTTGTTGTCGGCGAGCACCGAGAGGAAGTGCGGCAGGCCGATGCTGACGAGGCTCTTGTTGGGGCGCCGCTGCCACGGGCCGATGTCGAAGAGCGAGAACGTCGCCCCACTCTCCGTCTTGTAGAGCGCCTCCGCCGCGGCCATCTTCATCGGCTGCTGCTTCGTCATCAGCTGCGCCTGCGTATGCCCGAGCAGCATCGTCACGATCGCGCCGACGAGGGTCGTCCAGAGCGCGATGCGCGCGATCGGCGCGAAGAGCTGGACGTCGGTGCGCCGGCGCAGGTGCAGCGCGACGACGGCGAGCACGAGCATCGACGCGGTCAGCACGGCGGCGGCGATCGTGTGGCCGAACGCGCGGATCAGCGTCGAGTTGGTGAGGATCTTGAAGATCGACGTCATCTCGGCGCGATGCGTGACCGGATTGATCTTGTAGCCGACCGGGTGCTGCATCCACGAGTTCGCTGCGAGGATGAAGTACGCCGAGCCGGTCGTCCCGAGCGCGACGAGCCAGACGGTGGCGAGGTGCACCTTCGGCTTCAGGTGGTCCCAGCCGAAGATCCAGAGACCGAGGAAGGTCGACTCGATGAAGAACGCCGCCAGCCCCTCGATCGCGAGCGGCGCGCCGAAGATGTCGCCGACGTACTTCGAGTACGCCGACCAGTTCATCCCGAACTGGAACTCCTGGACGATGCCGGTGACGACGCCGAGCGCGAAGTTGATGAGGAAGAGCTTCCCGAAGAAGCGCGTCGCGCGGAGCCAGCGCTCCTCCTTGCTCCGGTACCAGGCCGTCTGGAAGCCGACGAGGAACCACGCCAGACCGATCGTCACCGGGACGAAGAGGAAGTGGTACAGCGTCGTGACCGCGAACTGCCAACGGGCAAGGTCGAGGGAGCTCACCGGTTCAACCTGCCAGGGGCGGCCCCGCCTTCACATCGGTGGTTTTCACGGATCGGCTAGGAGCAGGTCGTGGCCCAGGTGCAGGCGTCGAAGCCGTCGTGCGTGCTGTTCGGCGCCGACGGCGTGCCGATGACAGAGCCGCTCGAGTCGATCAGGTCGATCTCCTCGGCCGCCTGCAGGTTCGCGTTGGCGCCGTTCGTCGTCGCCTTCGTGAAGGCAGGCGAGGTCAGATTCGGCAGCGACGCGAGGCCGGGGCTCGTCGGGTCGAGGAGCAGCGGGGTCTCCTCGATCCACTCCGCCGTGAGGTGCGAGGACGCGTATGGGACCGTCTGCGTGAACGTCTCGTTCCGCGTGACGTCCTGCAGCGTGATCGTCCACACGTTCGAGCCCGCGACGAGCTCGGCGAGCGACGCGTGCATGTGGTCGCCCGGCGCGACCGTCATCGAGATCCCGATCGAGGGGCCCGGGATCACCTCCCACCAGGCGCCGTAGCTCGCCTGGCCGGACGCGTCGACGTCCTGCTCGGTCCCGGTTTGGATGAGCGTGTTGTCGCCGACGCTGCAGCCGGCGTCGACGCAGCCGCCGCCGATGCCGACCCAGTCGGACGAGCTCTCCGCCTGGCCGGCCGTGTGCTGCGTCGCCGTCGGGACGATCCAGTCGCCGGCGATCGCGTTGAACTGCTTGCCCCCGAGCTCGAGCGAGCCCTGGTCGTAGCCGAACCAGTTCGTGCTCTGGTTCGTGTTCGCGCGCAGGTGCAGGAGCTGCCCGTGCGCACGCGGCGTCGATGGGCTCGCCGACGCGACCGAGCAGCACACCGCAGCGGCCGTGACGACGAGGAGCGCGGCCTTCCGCATTGATCCTCCTCGAGCGGTTGTCTCCTTCGTCACGTTCCCGGCGCGGAAAACGGGAAACGCAGCATGGAGATGGAGAAGCCCCCTGGCGGGGGCTTCTCGGTAGCAGGCCTGTAAGCCGGATTCTGTCGAGGGTGACCATCCATCTGTGCAGCTACCCGGCTCCTCGGCGGGCCGCCTCGGCGGAGCCTGTTCGCCTTGCACCGGACGGGGTTTGGCGAGCCGGCCGCGTCGCCGCGGCCGCTGGTGGGCTCTTACCCCACCGTTTCACCCTTACCTGCGTCGCCTCCGGAGATCGCGACGCGGGCGGTCTGTTTTCTGTGCCACTTTCCGTCGCCTTTCGGCGCCTCCCTCACGGGAGCGTCCTGCCCTGCGGTGTCCGGACTTTCCTCGACGGGCTGCGAGCGCCCGCCGCGGTCACCCGGCCTGCGCGCCGAATGCTACCGGGACAACGTTCGAATCGTGACGAGCGTGCAGCACGAGACCGCATTCCGGGCAGCGCACCTTCGCCGCCTCGTGGAGGACGAACTCCCCGCACACCGGGCACTCGAGCGAGGCGCCGCGCAGCAGCGCGAACAGCTCCTGCTCGAGCGACCGGTGCAGGGGCGTGATGCTCACAGCTCCCGGAAGACCCCCGTGACGACGCCGAGCACCTCGACGTAGTCGGCGTAGATCGGCTCGAGGGCGCTGTTCTCCGGCTGCAGGCGGATGCGGCCCTTCTCGCGGAAGAACGTCTTGACGGTGGCCTCGTCGGCCGACGCGTCGTCGCCGGCGAGCGCGACGACGATCTCGCCGTTCCGCGCGTCCTGCTGGCGGCGGACGACGACGATGTCGCCGTCGAGGATGCCGGCCTCGATCATCGACTCGCCGCGCACGCGGAGCAGGAAGTCGCCGCGGAGCGTCTCGGGGACGGCGATCTCGTCCTCGACGTTCTGCTCGGCGAGCAGCGGCCCGCCGGCGGCGATCTGGCCGACGAGCGGCAGCTTCGGCAGCGTGGCGGTGGTCGGAGCGGCGTCGGAGCCTCGGTTCAGCTCGAGCGCGCGCGGCTTCGTCGGGTCGCGACGGAGCAGCCCGGCGCGCTCGAGGTTCGCCAGGTGGGCGTGCACCGTCGAGGGCGAGGCGAGGCCCACGGCCTCGCCGATCTCGCGGACGGTCGGCGGGTAGCCGTGGCGATCGACGTACTCCGTCAAGAACGTCCAGATCTCCTGTTGGCGGCCGGTCAGTTCCACGAGTTCAGCGTCTCCTGTATTCGGGGTCGGGTGGTCGAACGTGTGTTCGACAGAACGGTAGAGACTCCTCCGGACGGCGTCAAGCCGCGCTCAGGTCATCGGAACCTGCGGCAGCAGGCTCGGCACGATCCGGTCGAGGATCTCCTCGAGGGTCGCGCCGGTGGCCGTGATGCCGTGGTTCCGCAGCCCGATCACCGCGTGGTCCGGGTCGGGCTCGCGGGCCAGGAGCTCGGCGACGGTCAGCGCCAGCTCCTCGGTGCCGCAGGGGAAGTTCACCTCGGTGGCGGCGACGCCCTCGACCCACGCATGGACGTGGAGGATGGCGCCGATGCCGGGGTGCTCCCGGTAGATCGTCCAGTGCTCGATCGCGTCGACCGAGACCCGCCGCGGCTCGATCCCCGGCGGCACGCTCAGCACGATCCGCCGCGCGTCGGCGTCGTAGCCGCTGACGAGCAGGATGTCGCGGCCGACCGTCTCGAGCTTGCCCTTGTCGACGCCCGAGGCGCTCATCCAGAACCGGTCGTCGAGCCGCTCGGAGAGGTTGCCGTACGACAGGCCGCCGATCCCGTACAGCCGCTTGATGTGGCGGAGGTCGCGCTCGTCGACGAGCTCGTCGACCGGGAACGGCGCCGGCAGGAGGCCGAGGCCGTCGAGGCGGCGGCCGGCGTCGACGATCGACTCGGTGTGGACGTCGCCGCCCCACAGCGCGGGCTCGAGGTCGGGCCGGAACTCGTTGTCGATCACGAGCCGCGAGCGCGCGAGCGGGGCGAGCCGTGCGAC
>JBEQUF010000305.1:0-4150 GCA_040349295.1 Actinomycetota bacterium
CTCGCACCGGGGCCGCGCGTTGCGCGCGCTGGCGGCGCGGTTGCGCGAGGCTGACGCCTCCCGTTGACCAGGAGTCACCGAATGCCTCTCGACCCGCAGGCCCAGGCCGTCATCGCCATGATCGAGCAGCTCGGCGTCGCCGAGCTCACGGCCGACACGGATCCGAACGAGATCCGGGCGTTGATGAACGCGGCGGTCATGCCGAGCAGCATCGAGCTCGCGTCGGTGACCGACCGTGAGATCCCGGGTCCGCACGGGTCGATCCCGATCCGCGTGTACCGGCCGGACGGCGACGCGCCGAAGCCCGTCGTCGTCTACTTCCACGGCGGCGGCTGGGTCCTGGGCTCGCTGGAGACGCACGACGGCACCTGCCGCCGGCTCGCCGACGGCGCCGACGCGGTCGTGGTCTCCGTCGACTATCGCATGGGGCCGGAGGACCGCTTCCCGGCGGCGGTCGAGGACTCGTACGCCGCGCTGCAGTGGGTCGCGGCGAACGCCGCCGAGCTCGGTGCCGACGCCGACCGCTTGGTGGTCGCGGGCGACAGCGCCGGCGGGAACCTCGCGGCGGTCACGAGCCAGCTCGCACGCGACGGCGGCCCGGCGATCCGCTTCCAGCTGCTCGTCTACCCGGTGACCGACCACGAGTTCACGTCGGTGTCGATGGAGGAGAACGCCGAGGGCTACTACCTCACGCGCGACGCGATGCGCTGGTTCTACGACCACTACCTCAACGATCCGGCCGAGGGCGACGACCCGCGCGTGTCGCCGTTGCGCGCCGCGGAGCTCTCCGGCCTGCCGCCCGCGTTCGTGCTCACCGCGCAGTACGACCCGCTACGCGACCAGGGGATCGCGTACGCCGACGCGTTGCGCGCGGCCGGCAACGAGGTCGCGATGACGATGTACGAAGGTCTCTTCCACGGGTTCTTCTCGATGTTCGACCTGATCGACGCCGGCAAGGCCGCGTTCGACGACGCGATCGCCGCGGTCGTCGGCGCGGTCGCCTGAGGGCCGTATGGCGGTCATCGACCTGGCCGGCTTCGTCGCCGACCTCAAGGACCACGCGGTCGAGCACGGGTTCCACGTGCACGACGAGCGCCACTTCGTCGAGAGCTACTCGCTGCGCCAGAACTGGGAGGTGGACATGCACCCCGAGGAGGGGTGCGACGGTCCGGTCGACCTCTACCTCTCCCTCGAGATCGACCCGCGCGTGCTGCTCGGCTTCGAGGACGCGGTGATCGCGGGCGACGGCCTCGACGATCCTCCGGACGAGTTCTTCCTACCGCTCTCGTTCACGTGGGCGCTCCCGCCGTTGCCCCACGCGCCGGACCTGCTCGTGCTCGCGACCGATCTCGCCGCGGTCGGTGGCCCGGACCTGCCGCTCGAGGTGTCGGCGATCGACTCGTACCCGTCGGTGACCGACGCGCCCGAGACGTCGCTCCGGGTCGTCGGCCACCAGCGCGTGTCGCTCCTGCGCATCCGCGACGGCGAGGAGGTCCCGTGCGAGACCCTCGACCGGTGCCTCGACGTCTCCCGCTACCTCCTGGAGAAGGCACCCGGCTGGACCGGCTGACGCGTCCGCGGACGCGCGATCGTCAGATCCTGGAGCGCTCCGCGGAACGCACTGGCGCCGGGGTGACCCTCCGACCCTGGGCGCGTCTGTTGCTCCATGACCGCTCAGCGGTCGATCGGCAACAAACCCGGCGGATGTCTTGCGTCGTCAGTCCGCGGGCTCGAAGAGACCTTCGAACTCCAGCTTCCCGCCGGTCACCCGGCCGTACAGCAGCCAGTCGCCGCGGAACATCCCGTGCTCGTACGGGGAGCACGCGATGTGGGTGCGGGGTCCGCCGGTCGTGCTCGGCATGAACCGGATCGACTCCAGGCCGGCCTTGATGCCCGGGCCGGAGAGGATCGGCGCGCGGAAGATGCCCTCGACGAGGACGCGGGCGGTGTCGTAGGCGAGCACCGGGATGGCGTTCGGCCACATCGGCGGGTCCTCGCCGTGACGTTCGACGAAGCGCGAGTGGAATCCCTGGACGAGCGGGTTGGTGGGGTCGAACTGGTCGATGCCGACCCAGCCCTCGAAGTACTCGAAGCCCGCCAGGTACCACATGAACGCGGTGCTCATGATGCGCGGCGGGTCCCAGTCGAGCTCGTCGAGTGCGCGGCGGAGCAGGCCCTTCGCCGCGAGCATGCCGTAGCCCATGTAGACCAGCGCGTCGGCGTCGACGGCACGGAGGCTCGCGAGGTTCGTGGCGAGGTCGACCGGCGACTGCGACACCGTCTCGACCGCGGCGATCGACAGGTCGTGACGCCGGCACTCCTGCCGGAAGTAGCGGAAGTACTCCTCGCCGTTCGGCGAGATCTCGCTGAGGACCGCGACCCGGGTGTGGCCCTGGCGCTTCAGCCACGCGACGACGAGCGCGGCGTCGCCGCCACAGTCGCCGTTGCCGAGCCGGAAGCAGTACTCGCCCTGGAGCCGGTCGGTGCCGCACCAGCTGACGAGCGGTACCTGCAGCTCGTTCGCGAGGGGCCCGACGGTGATGGCGTTGTCGGAGCTGTACGCGCCCGCGACGGCGATGCAACCCTCGTCGACCAGATACCGGAAGCCGTCCGTCGCGTTCTTCGCCGAGCCGTGGGGGAGACCGTGCTCACCGTGCAGCACGAACTCGACCGGGCGGTCGAGCAGGCCCCGCGCGGCCGCCTCGTCGAACGCGAGCCGGTGGATCTTGTCGTAGCCGCCGCCGGGGCCGTCGAGTGCGGACCCGAGCCAACCGATCCTGATCGGATCCATGCGTGCTCCCTAGGGGTGATGGACGGGCGGACCCTAGATCCGGCACCCACTGCGCGTGCGCGCTCGTCGGCATCTGCCAACATTGCGCCCGTGTCGATGCGCCAGGACTGCCGCCATTACGAATCGCGCACGTACGCCGAGGGCGAGACGGTGCGCAAGTGTCGCCTCGATCTCGCGCCGGAGGCGCCGTGGCGCTGCCCGGACGACTGCCCGAGCTACGCCCGGCGCATGTTCGACGCCGGGTGGCAGGTGGGCAGCGTCGGCCAGGACCTCGGGACGCCCACCCCGCCCGAGCCGATGAGCGAGGACGTCGCGGCGTTGCTCGACCAGGCCGAGGACATCGTGAACGCGGCCGCGCCCGACATCCTCGCCGAGTTCGAGAAGCCCAAGCGCCGGTTCGGCAAGCGGAAGAAGCGCAAGTAGCCCACGCGGGCACTCGCCCATGGCCGACGACGGCGCGCTCCTCGCGCTGATGCGCACGATCACGTCGACGGGCGACGAGGCGACCGTCGCCCGGTCGCTCACCGAGGATCCCGGGCTGGCGCGGGCCGCGCTCGGCACCGGCGCCACGCGCCAGGACGCCGAGCGCTTCTTCTTCGCGGATCACGGAACGCACGTGTACGCGGGTGATACCGCGCTGCACGTCGCGGCGTTCGCGTACGACGTCCCGATCGCCCACCGGCTCGTCGCCGCGGGCGCCGACGTGCAGGCCCGGAACCGGCGGGGCGCGGCACCGCTCCACTCGGCCGCGATCGGCAGCCCCGGCTCGCCGGCATGGGATCCCGACCGGCAGGCGGCAACCGTGGCGTACCTCGTGGCGGTCGGGGCGGATCCCGACGTCGCGGCCGCCGACGGCGTGACCCCGCTGCACCGCGCGGTCCGCAACCGGTGCACCGCGGCTGTGCGCGCACTGCTCGAGGCGGGCGCGGACCCGACGCTCGCCAACCGCAGCGGATCGACACCGCTCGCGCTCGCTCGGGCGACGACCGGTCGCACCGGGAGCGGCTCGCCGGAGGCGCGGACGGAGCAGGCGCGGATCATCGAGCTGCTGACCGCGGCCACGGCGCGTTGACGGGGCGCCTCGGCACCCGGGTGCGAGCGGAGGGAGTCGAACCCTCACCCCCGAAGGGACCGGGACCTAAACCCGGCGCGTCTGCCGTTCCGCCACGCTCGCGAGCCGGTCAGTGTCGCACGTCCGTCCGGTTCCCCCGAAGGAGACCGGGACCTCAACCCGGCGCGTCTGCCGTTCCGCCACGCTCGCGAGCCGGTCAGTGTCGCACGTCCGTCCGGTTCCCCCGAAGGAGACCGGGACCTCAACCCGGCGCGTCTGCCGTTCCGCCACGCTCGCGAGCCGGTCAG
>JBEQUF010000309.1:0-7855 GCA_040349295.1 Actinomycetota bacterium
GCAGCGGTACAGCGCGCTGCAGGGCGATTTCGTCTTCCTCGACGCACCCGGCGGCTCCCAGGTTCCGGACGAGGTCGGCGATGCGATCGCGCGCACGCTGCGCGAGGCGAGTGCGAACATCGGCGCGTACTACGAGACGAGCAAGCGGGTCGAGGGGATCCTCGCGACCGCGCGCGAGGACGGCGCCCGCTTCCTCGGCTGCTCGTCCGACGACGTGATCTTCGGCACCAACATGACGTGGCTCGACTTCGCGCTCTCGCGCACGGCGTCGCGGGACTGGCAGCCCGGGGACAAGCTCCTCGTCTCGCGGCTCGACCACGACGGCGGCGTGTCGCCGTGGCGCGAGCTCGCCGCCGACCGCGGGTTCGAGCTCGAGTGGGTCGACGTCACGCCCGACCTGCGACTCGACTACGACGACCTCGCGCGCAAGCTCGACGACCGGACGCGCGTCGTCGCGTGTGTCGCATCGTCGAACGCGATCGGCACGATCGTCGACGTCGCGCGCGTGTCGGAGCTCGCGCACCAGGCGGGTGCGCTCTGCTGGGTCGACGCGGTGCAGTACGCGGCGCACGAGCCGGTCGACGTGACCGCGCTCGATTGCGACGTGTTCATCACCTCCGCGTACAAGTTCTGCGGGCCGCACGTCGGCCTCGCCTACGGGAAGCACGAGCTGCTCGAGTCGTGGCGGCCCTACAAGGCGATCCCCGCCGCCGCCGACCCGGTCGGGCGGCGCTTCGAGGTCGGGACGGCGCCGTACGAGCTGCTCGCCGGCTTCTCGGCGACGATCGCCTATCTCGAGTCGATCGGCGGCATGGAGGCGATCGCCGCCTACGAGCGCGAGCTCGGCCAGCGGTTCCTGGACGGCCTGCCGGGCGGGGCGACGGTCTACGGCGAGCAGACGATGGACGGCCGCGTCGCGACGTTCCTCATCAACCTCGACGGCGTCGACGCCGACGACGCCGCGAAGCGCCTCGCCGAGCAGGGCTTCGGCGTGTGGGCGCACGACACCTGGTTCTCCCTCGGCCTGCGCGAGAAGCTTCCGTACGCCGAGAACGCGATCCGCGTCGGCCTCATCCACTACAACACTGCGGACGAGATCGACCGGTTCTGCGAGGCGCTCGCGCGGCTCTAGCTCAGCGCCAGTCGAAGTGCTCGCGGTGCACGTCGCGCCCGCGCACGCCCGCCAGCCGCAGACCCGTCTGGAACGTGCGGAGCATCGCCGCGGGGCCGCACATGAAGACCGAGAGGCGCCGCGTGTCCCCGCCGAGCGCCGCCAGGACGGACTCCGGCGTCAGCCGTCCGTCCCGCTCGGTGTCCACGAGATGCACACGCAGCCCTGCCTGGTCGGCAGCGAGCTCCACGATCTCCGCCGCGAACGGGGGCGTGCCTGCCGCGCTGTAGAAGAAGTCGACGCGCTCGGGGAGGTCGCCGGACCGGGCCGAGCGCAGCCAGCTGAGAAACGGCGTCACGCCGACGCCCGCAGCGAGCCACACCTGGCGCTCGGTACCGCGGCGGAAGTCGAAGCGGCCGTGCGGGCCGCCGAGCACCGCCGGCATCCCGGGCTCGACGAGGTGGGCGCGTGAGGTCGTGTCGCCGAGCGCCTTCACGGTCACCCGCACGAGCTCCTCGTCGCGGCCGCTCGAGATGGTGAACGGATGCCGGTGCCATCCGTCCTTGCCTTCGAGGTAGAGCATCGCGAACTGGCCCGGCACGAACTCGAAGCGCCGTCCGAGCGGTCGCAGCGCGATCTCGACGAGCCCCGGCGCGATCCGGCGCACGGTCTCGACCTGGTAGTCGTGCAACGGCGCGAACCAGCGCGCGAGGAGCTCCCGGTACGCGTAGAACGCGAGACCGACCGCGCCGATCGCCACGTAGCTCCAGCGCAGCAGCCCCGAGCCGAACGGCGTCCCGTCGAGCAGGCCGTGCACGAAGCCGAGCGCGACGAACACCCCCGTCGTCCGGTGGAGCGTGCGCCAGCGCTCGTAGCCGCCGAGCAGCCGCACGAGGTGACGCGCTCCGGGAAGCGCCACGATCGTGTCGACCGCGCCGCGGAGCGGCGGCGGCGCAAGCGACCGCCAGCGCGGCAGGATCGCCCACACGGCGAGCGCGGCGAGCCCGATCGTGGCGACCGCCGCGAACGTCGGTCCGAGCGAGCTCGAGGACTCGTTCGCCGCGAGGGCGACGTGCGGCACGAGCAGCACGAGCCCCGCGATCACGACACGGCGGTGCCAGATCGCGGCGCGGTCGATGCCGTCGAACCAGGGCTCCACCCACGGCAGCGAGCTCACGAGGACGAGGCCGATCGAGAGCAGGAGCACCGCTTCCGCCCCGACCAGCTGGCCGGCGTAGCTCCGCGCCGGCGTCCCGGCCGGACGCGCGGCCAGCCAGAGCGCCGCGAGCGCCACGACGAGGGCGGCGACGGAGGCCGGCCCGACGAAGCGAGGGGCGACACGTGGCAGCGGGACGTGCGGCGGCCGGTGGTGCGCGGGCACCCGCGCCGGCGCCCGCGAGTGCGTCGTGCTCGACACTCCGCGACCGTAGCCCGTGGCCGGCCGGCGGTCGTCGGGGCTTTCCCGGAGCCGTATACTCCGAACACATGTTCGTCTTGCACGCTGACGCCGACGCGTTCTTCGCGTCCGTCGAGCAGCGGGACGACCCGCGCCTCCGCGGGCGCCCCGTGATCGTGGCTGGTGGCGCCGGCGGAGGGGGCGGCGGAGTCGTGCTCGCCGCAAGCTACGAGGCCAAGCGCTACGGCATCGAGACGGCGATGGGCGGCCGGGCGGCGCGGCGGCTCTGCCCCGACGCAATCGTCGTCCCGCCCCGCTTCTCCGCCTACGCCGAGGCGAGCCGGGCGATGTTCGACGTCTTCGACGACCTCTGCCCCGTCGTCGAGGGGCTCTCGATCGACGAGGCGTTCCTCGACGTGCGCGGGATGGAGCGGATCGCCGGCACGGCGCCGGAGATCGCGGTCGCGCTGCGCGCCGCCGTCCGCGAGCGGGTCGGGATCGCGGTCACGGTCGGCGTCGCGCGCACGAAGTTCCTCGCCAAGGTGGCGAGCGCCGTCGCGAAGCCGGACGGTCTGCTCGTCGTCCCGCCCGACAAGGAGCTCGCGTTCCTCCACCCCCTGCCGGTCGAACGCGTCTGGGGCGTCGGCCCGCAGACCGCGAAGCGGCTGCACGCGTGGAACGTGCACACGGTCGGCGAGCTCGCGGCGCTGTCGGAGCAGACGCTCGTCGCGATGCTCGGTCGCGGCGCCGGCCGCCACCTGCACGCGCTCGCGCACAACCGCGACTTCCGCCGCGTCGAGCCGGGAAAGCGCCGCGGCTCGATCGGCTCGCAGCGGGCGATCGGTCGTGGCCCGCACACGGTCGCCGAGCTCGACGCGACCCTCGTCGCGATCGTCGACCGCGTCACGCGGCGGATGCGCACCGCACACCGAGTCGGCCGCACCGTCGTGCTCCGGCTCCGCTTCGGCGACTTCGAGCGCGCGACGCGCTCGCACACGCTGCCGTTCGCGACCGCGAGCACGCAGGCGATCCTCGTCGTCGCCCGGACGCTCTTCGCCGCCGTGCTGCCGGCGATCGAGCGGCGCGGCTGCACGCTCGTCGGGCTCTCGGTGGCGATGCTCGAGAACGACCGGACGAAGCAGCTTGCGATCGGCCCCGACGACGCGGTCGACGCGGCCGTCGACGCGATCCGCGACCGCTACGGCACCGAGGCGATCCAGCGGGCCGTCCTGCTCGGCCGGGCGCGCGGGATCGAGATGCCGCTCCTCCCGGACTAGACCTCCGGGAGCCGCTCCTCCGGCGCCCGCCGCAGCACCGTCTCGATGTACGAGGGGATCGTCTTCGCGAGCCCGACATCCTTGCCCGCCCGCTCGGACAGGAACCACCGGTGCTCGAGCAGCTCGTGGAAGATCTCCGCCGCCGCGCGCCGGCCGCGCAGCTCCTCCGGGATGGCCGCGATCGACGGCTCGAACACCTCGGCGAGCCAGCGTCCCGCGGCCGCCTGGTCGGAGACGGCGGGATCGCCCGTGCGCTGCAGCCACGCCTTGTAGCGCGTGATGTCGTTGAGCAGGCGGCGCGCCTGGTTCTCCTGCGCGTCGAGCCCGGTCAGCCGCATCAGCCGCCGCCGGTGGTGGCCCGCCTCCACGACCTTCGGCGCGAGCACGAGCCGCGTCGTCCCGTCGGCCGCGACGAGCTCCAGCTCCTCGACGTCGAAGCCGAGATCGTTCAGCCGCCGCAGCCGCTCCTCGAGCCGCCGGCCGTCGTGCGTCGCGAAGACCTCCTCGCGCGTCAGGTCGTCCCACAGCTCGTGGTAGCTGCGACACACGCCGGCCGCGAACTCGATCGGGTCGTCGACGACGCTGCGGCCGAGCTCCGCCTCGAGATCCGCGAGCTCGCCGACGATGTTCTCCTCGGCGATCGTGATGTCGTGCTCGCGCTGCCCGTCGGACAGCGTGTCCTGCAGCTCGCCGGTCTCGATGTCGACCAGGTACGCGGCGAGCGCGCCGGCATCGCGGCGGAAGAGCGCGTTCGAGAGCGAGCAGTCGCCCCAGAAGACGCCGGCGAGATGCAGGCGGACGAGCAGCTCCGCGAGCGCCGCCCGCATCTTCTCGTCGGTCGCGCGCATCGCCGCCCGCGCGAGCACGAGCCGGTACGGCAGCGCGAACTCGAGGTAGCGCGTCACGAGCACCGCCGGCAGGTCGCCGCGATCGGCGACGACGCCGACCGCCTCGACCGACGGCACCTCCTCCCGCTCGAGCGAGATCAGCAGGCGGTACTCGCGCCAGGCGAGCGGCGGCGGCAGCTCCTTCAACGCGTACAGCGCCTCGTCCAGGCGGACGAACCGGACGACATGCCGGCCGATGCCGCGCTCGACGTCGACGAGCAGCTCCGGCGGCCACTCCTCGAGCGCGCGGTTCCAGGGCAGCGTCAGCAGCAGCGCCTGCGCGCTGCGGGCGACGAGCCGGAATTCGGGCGCTACTTCCAGAAGACGGTCGAGTCGAGGAAGACCCCGAGATGCCGCGGGTTCGCGACGAGATCGTTGTGCGCGCCGAGCTCGGCCTCGGCGCCGAACTCGACCTCGAGCCCGATGCCGGACCGCATCGCGTTCGCCGTGCCGTCGGGCCGCGTGCCGACGACCGTGTTGTGATCCATGTCGCACATCGAGTGGTCACCGCAGAGGATGCCGATCCCGAGCGCCCCCGCGACGTGGTTGTGCGCGACCGAGCCCATCGACATCTCGACGAGCGAGATGCCGGTCATCTTCGTCGCCGTCACCGTGTTGTGCTCGATCATCCCCATCGAGCCGTGCACGACGATCCCGTCGCGGCCGCCGACGACCGTGCAGCCGTCGATCATGCTGTCGCCCTGGATCATCCCGTACGAGACGTCGATCCCCTGCCCGTCCGGCATGCCGCGCTCGTCGACGAGGCAGTCGTGGACGTGCACGTTCGCGTGGCGGACGTGGATGCCGTCGAGCGTCGCGCCCTGCACGGTCACGTGGTCGAGCGTGACGTTCTTGACGCCGAGCACGGAGATCCCGTACTCGCCGCCGACGACGTGCACGTGGCTGACCGTGACGCCCCGGTGCAGGACGACGATCCCGCCGCGGACGATCGTCCCCCGCTCGCCGACGAGCCGGACGCGATGCCGGATGTAGAGCGGCCCCTGGTGGACGCCCGCGCTCAGGCGCACGACCGGCGGCAGGTTGTGCTCGTAGATTCCGCCCGCCGCCGCGAAGGGCAGCACGAGCGCTGCGAGCGCGACCGCACCGAGCGCGACGCCGAGCTCGCCGCCGTCCTCCGCGTACGAGAGCCGCGCCAGCGGCAGGAGCACGTGTCCGAGCAGCTGCGCCCAGAGCCACGAGGCCGCGAAGAAGACGAGCGCCCAGCGGAGCGGCGCCATGATCCCGAGCAGCCGCATCGCGAGCAGGATGCAGCCGAGCTCGAGCAGGCCGAGCGGCACGGCGGCCCAGCCCGGCTGGTAGGCGATCGGCCGGTGGTAGACGAGGTCGAGCAGCAGCACGACGCCGGCCATCAGCCCGGCCAGCTCGATCAGCCACCAGTGGTGCACTGCCGCTGCGACGAGCACCGGCGGGGCGAGCGCGGCGAGGCGCGACTCGAGGCGTCCTCTCAGCGTGTACGACATCGCCTCGCGAAGGCGTGCGCGACGTAGCGCGCGCCCATCAGGGTGTCGGCGGCTGGATAGGCCCATTGCGCCGCGACGCCGGCGAGCGCCAGCGTGCGCGTCGCGTCGGTCAGCGTCGGCACGGTGGCGTCGTCGCCGAGCTCGAGCCAGCCGTTGACCGCCGGGACGTCGAGCTGCGCGAGCAGCGGGTCGTGCTGCCACCCGCGCAGGAAGCCGGTCGCGCAGATGATCTGGTCGGCGCCGTTGACGTGCGACTCGACGCGGACGTCCGTCTCCCACTCGCGCGGATACGACGGCGTCAGCATCTGCTGCAGCATGGCGGCACGCCCTCGCCGGTCGAGCCGATGGAAGCCCGCGAGGCCGCGCTTCGACAGGAACGGCCGCGGCACGTTGAGCGGCCGGTGAACCGGCTCGCGGCGACGCACCGAGGTGACGTCGGCGCCTGCCGCGCGGGCGTTCCGCCACTCCGTCGCGGCCGCGAGTCCCGCGCCGACGACGCAGACGGACTCCGCGTAGTCGTGCGGCTCGTACGCGTGGACGACACGCGGGTCGCCGCGCAGCTCCTCGGGGATGCAGAGGCCCGGGTGCCCCGTCGCGACGAGGACGTGCTCGAACGCCTCCCCGTCGAGATCGAAGCCGCCGTCCACGGGCGTCACGCGCTCGATGCGCTTCGGCACCGGCGACCAGCCGCTCCGCCGGCGCAGCTCGCCGACGTGGTCGAGGAACCGCTCGACCGTCGGGTGGTAGCGGTCGAAGAGGCTGGCGACGGCCGGCGCGACCGACCGGCGCCGCACCGCGTCGCGCACGGCGAGGCCGGGGAACGACGTGGGCAGGCAGTGACCGTCGCTCTCGGAGCGCATGTGCGTCTGCCGGATCGCGGCCGCGCGGGCGCGGAACGCCGCCGCCGGATCGGGCTCGGGCGAGAACACCGTCACGTCCTCGACACCGACGCGGCGAAGCGTCAGGTACGCGACGAATCCGCTCAGCCCGCCGCCCACGATCGCGGCCCGCGGAGCCACTACTTCACCGAGCCGGCGAGCAGTCCCTGGACGAAGTACCGCTGGAAGGCGAAGAACACGATCAGCGGCACGATCAACGACAGGAACGACGCCGGCGCGATGATGTCGATGCTCGTGCCGAACTCGCGCAGCTGGCCTGCGATCCACACGGTGATCGGCTGCGTGTTCTGCCCGAAGACGAGCGCGACGAGCAGGTCGTTCCACGTCCAGAGGAACTGGAAGATCGCGAGCGACGCGATCGCGGGCAGGCCGAGCGGCAGGATCAGCCGCACGAAGATGACGAGCTCGTTCGCACCGTCGATGCGCGCCGACTCGAGGATGTCCTTCGGCAGGCCGACGAAGAAGTTGCGCAGCAGGAAGACGGCAAACGGGAGCCCGAAGGCGACGTGGAAGAGAATGATCCCGATGACGGTGTCGAACAGCCCGAAGATGTCGTAGACCTTGAACATCGGGATCAGCGCCATCTGCAGCGGGACGACGAGCAGCCCGATGACGCCGATGAAGAGCCAGTCGCGGCCGGGGAACTCGAGCCACGCGAACGCGTAGCCGGCCATCGCGCCGATGATCACGACGAGCAGCGTGTTGCCGACGGCGATGTAGGCGGTCGTCTTCAGCGCGTCGGTCAGGCCGCCGTTCTGGAACAGGGCGTGGTAGTTCGACCAGGTGAGCATGCTCGGGTGCGAG